>DATMLF010000146.1:0-6465 GCA_035570595.1 Allostellaceae bacterium | reverse complement strand
GCGTCGGTTCCGCATGTCGCCGCAAACCGGGCGACGGGCTCGGGGGCCGGTGCCGTGTCCATCGCGTGGCCCCCGCGCCGGTAGTTGTATTCGACGACCCCTTGGCGCTGTTGCTCCTCGGTGAACGAGACGTTGAAGTCGTAGTTAAAGTCGCCGCCGACCGAGGACGCCCAGGGAAAGGTCCAACCCATCCGCCGCTTGTAAGCCTGCAGCTTCGCGAGCGGCGCCCGCGACACCGCCGAAAGCATCACGTCGTGGTTCGCAAGATGAACGACGAAGCCGTCGAACCCGTCGGCGATCGCCGAGCAGGACGGACACCCCGCCGTGTAGTCAGGCCCGAACATGAAGTGGTAGACGAGGAGCTGCGAGCGCCCTTTGAAGAGGTCTGCCAGCGCGGCGCTCCCCGCGTCGGTCTCGAACCGGTACTCCTTGTCGACGCGGGCCCACGGCAGCTCCTGACGGCGCTGCGCCAGCTCGTCGCTGCGCCGCGTCAGCTCTTTCTCCGCCTCGAGCAGTGCGGTCCGGGCCTTCAGCCACTCGCCGCGCGAAACGACTTGATGCTGCATAGTTAACCTCCGTTTTCTCAAGATGCTTGCGGCGCGGGCAATCAATGAGGCGCGTTAGTGCCGCGGTTTCGCGGCGCCCTGTTCCGCGGCGATGGTGTCGAGCCTCCGGACAACCTTCTTCCAACCGTCGCTCATGTTCTTGAAAGCGGTGTCGTTCCTCGGGAGCACAAAGCCCGAGTGGACAAGGCGAAGGCGCGTGCCGTTCTCGACCCTGGAAAGCGTCCACGTGACCACGGTGTTCAGCCGGGAGCCGTATCCGACATTCGCGTCGTGTCCGCCTTTCCAGGCATAGACGAGGCGTTCGTTCGGCGTCACCTCCAAGACCTCGCAGCGGATGACGCCGTCCCACGCCCCGGCCGGCGTCGTCTGAAACGTGAAGTGCGTGCCTTTCACCGGCGCGAACCCGGTCGGCCGCATCAGCAGCCAGCGGCTGATCAATTCGCCGGTCGTCAGCGCGGTCCAGATCGTCCCCGCCGCATGCGGGAAGAGCTCGTCAACCACGATCTCCTGCGTGTCGGGCTTCAACGTCGCGTCGTTCATGGGTCGATTTCCTTCAGAAGGGTTCGGAGGTTGGCGAACCGCTCGCGCCAGAACACGCCGTAGTGGCTCATCCAGTCGACGAGCGGCGTGAGGCCGTCAGGCTGGGCGCGGTAATAGACGTTGCGGCCCTCGGGGCGCTCGGCGACCAGGCCGGCCTGCTTCAACGACTTGAGGTGCTGGGAGATGGCGCCCTGCGTCACGCCGCTGCCGCGCGTCAGCTCGACCACGGTGATCTCGTCGGACCTGACGATCCGCTCGAACACGGCTCGCCGCGTCGTGTCGGCAAGCGCGCGCATGACGGCGTCGATGGTTGCGGCTTCAGTCATCGCCAATAAATTAGCGATCACTAATGCATAAGTCAAGCCTAATCTATCGGGCGGCGGGCGCTGTCGGGTGTGGCGGCGTCGCCCGCGGGCGACGCTTCATCGCGCCGGTTTTCTCGCGGGGGCCTGGAAATACTGCGGGCGCCCGCGCGACTACGCCTCCGGTCTGACAAAATCTCAGTCGTTAAGCAGGGATTTCGACGCCCCTCCGAGCTTATCGTAGGATCGGCGCCCGCGATGCGAGCTATTGTACAGCAGGTCGTCCACCTTCGAGGTTGCTCAACCATGCCGACAACAAAAGACCGTTTGACCGTCGTCGACCACCCGCTCGTCCAGCACAAATTGTCGTTGATGCGCGACCGCGACACCTCGACCGCCGAGTTTCGCCGGCTGCTGCGCGAGATCAGCCTGTTGCTGGCCTATGAAGCCACCCGTGACCTGCCGCTCGAACCCGCCGACATCGACACGCCGCTGGAACGCGGCAGCTTCCCGCTACTGTCGGGCAAGAAGCTGTGCCTCGTTTCGATCCTGCGCGCCGGCAACGGCATTCTCGATGGCATGCTCGACCTGTTGCCTTCGGCGCGGGTCGGCCATATCGGCATCTACCGTGAGCCGCGGACGTTGCAGGCGGTCGAATATTACCTGAAGCTGCCGGACGATTTGGCCGAACGCGACGCGATTCTGGTCGACCCGATGCTGGCGACCGGCAACTCGGCGGTTGCCGCGATTTCGCGCCTTGTCGAGCTGAAGGCGCGCTCGATCAGGTTCGTCTGTCTTGTCGCCGCCCCGGAGGGGGTCGAAACCGTTCTAAGCGTTTTCCCGGAGGTCTCGATCGTCGCGGCGGCGCTCGATCGCTGTCTCGACGACCACGGCTATATCCTGCCCGGGCTGGGCGACGCCGGCGACCGCCTCTACGGCACAAAATGACCGCGGTGCGGCCCCGGACCGGCTTTTCTAATGCGAGCGGTCGTGATCGGGGGGCGGCGACCACGGTCGCGGCCGCTGGCGTGCGAGCTGGACGAATTTGCCGCGCTGCTCGGGTGTGAGGGTCGCGAGAAACGACAGCGTCGTGGTCGTCAGGTCGCGCACAAAGCCGCGCCGCTCCTGCGCGGCCTGGTCAAACAGCTGCATGACCTTGGCCTCGTCGGCCTGCGGCTTTCCAACCTCGGACCAAGCGTCGCCGATCAGCGGCTGGATCGCGCTGTGCATCGCCTGCAGGCGCTCGCGCATGGCCTGCGCGTATTTCGCAAAGTCTTGCTTTTGCTCGGCGTTCAGATTGAGCTCGCCCGCCATCTGCTGAAGCCGGTCCTCGGGCGACGGCAACGGGGCCGGCGCATGGATGCGGATCCACAACGCCCCGACCATAAAAAACAAGTTCAGCGCCAGCGACAGCGCCAGCAAAACCTTCCACAAATGCGGTCGCGGGCCGCTGCGCGCGGCCGGTTCGGCCAGCATCACGTCTGTTGTCCTCCGCCGAGATCGCGCAGGAAACCGGTCGACGGATCGAGCAATTCGGGAATGAAGCTCTCGTCGCCGAGTTGCCTCTGCTGACCCGGCGCGCTCAGGGTCAGCGACGCGCCGCTGCCCATCGCAAACCCAAGCCAGCTCGCGACCGCGATCGCCGCCGCGAGGCCGCCCCATTGGGCCACCCCTTGCAGCACCCGCCGGCCGGTCGCCGGCGGCGCAAAGCGCGCGACGCGACCCGGCGGCGGCGCGCCGTCGGCGATGGCGACAGCGCGCTCGACAATCCGGTCGAGGCCGCCCGGCATCGCGATCCCGCCGGCCGAGATTGCCCGCGCCGCGGCAACGTCCGACATCGCGACCGAATCCCCTGCCACCAGGGCGACAACCCGGTCCTGCTCGTCCGGATCGTCGATCAGCCCGTCCGCCAAGCCCGCGAGATCGAGAAAGCGCTCGGTCTCGTCCTCCGGCACGTCCGCGCCGCGGCACCGCCGCCACAATCTGCGGCCGGCTTCAAAGCCTGCCGGCTCTTCCATTGCGTCCTCGAATCGGCTCATCGCACCGCTCTCTGCGCATATTTAGGCGGGCCGCCGCACCGGCATCCCCGCAACTTGCTGGTTCGATCGCTCATTCCGCTTCCGCTTTGAAATACGCACGCAACTTGATCATCGCCTTATGGTGCGCGCTGCGCACGGTCTGCGGGTCGATCCCGAGTTGAGCGGCGATCTCGGCAACCTCCATGTCGCGGTCGTAGAGCATCGCCAGGATCTCGCTTTGCCGCGGTGACAGCAGCGCCTCGGGCAATTTGAGCTTGCGGACCGGCTCGACCGGCTCGACCGACAACTGCGCTTCGGGGACCGCGTCGATCGGCACCGCGATGGGTCGGTGGCGGCGCAGCGCGTCGCGTGCCGTGCTGCGGGCGACGATCGTGATCCAGGTCGACAGCCCGGCGCGCGCCGGGTCATAGCTGCGCAGCAGCCGGAAATCATTCCGGCAGAGCCGCAAAAAGACCTCCTGCGTCAGGTCCTCGACCTCGGCGGCCTCGCGCGCGACACCGCGGACGGCGGCGGCGACGAGCCCCGCATAGCGCCGCACAAAGGCCTCCCAAGCGCCCTTTTCCCCGCCAACAAGCGACTGGAGCAGATCGTCCGACGCCAACAGGGACGCCCCTGGGCCGTGGCCGCCACGTTTGTGCCTCAAGCGAGCGCGGCAAAAAAATCGTTGCCCTTGTCGTCGACAACGACAAAAGCCGGAAAATTTTCGACCTCGATCCGCCAGACCGCTTCCATGCCGAGCTCGGGATACTCCAATACCTCGACCTTGCGAATGCAATCGAGGGCAAGGCGCGCCGCCGGCCCGCCGAACGAGCCGAGGTAAAAGCCGCCGTGCTTGCGGCAGGCGTCGCGCACCTCGGGGCCGCGATTGCCCTTGGCCAGCGTGACAAAGCTGCCGCCCGCCGCCATGAAGGCGTCGACATAGCTGTCCATGCGGCCGGCCGTGGTCGGCCCGAACGAGCCCGAGGCATAGCCCTCGGGCGTCTTGGCCGGGCCGGCGTAGTAGATTGGATGATCTTTGACGTAGTCGGGCAGGCCCTCGCCGCGGTCGAGCCGCTCCTGCAATTTGGCGTGGGCGATGTCGCGCGCCACGACCAGTGGGCCCGTCAGGCTGAGCCGCGTTTTGACCGGGTATTGCGACAGGGTGCGGCGGATCTCGGCCATCGGACGGTTGAGGTCGATCGGCACGACCGGGCCGCCGAGCGCCCTCTCGTCGATGTCGGGAAGAAACCGCGCCGGGTTGGTTTCGAGCTCTTCGAGAAAGACGCCCTCGGCGGTGATCTTGCCAAGGATCTGGCGGTCGGCCGAGCACGACACGCCGATCCCGATCGGCAGGCTGGCGCCGTGGCGCGGCAGTCGGATCACCCGCACGTCGTGGCAGAAATACTTGCCGCCGAATTGCGCGCCGATCCCCAGCCCGCGCGTCAGCTCGAGCACCTCGGCCTCGAACTCGCGGTCGCGATAGGCCTGGCCCCAACGGTTGCCCTCCGCCGGCAGGCTGTCGAGATAGCGGCAGCTGGCGAGCTTGACGGTTTTCAGGTTCATCTCGGCCGACGTGCCGCCGACGACGATCGCGAGGTGATAAGGCGGGCAGGCGGCGGTGCCCAAGGTGCGGACTTTCTCGTCGATGAATTTGAGCAGCGATTTCGGGTTCAGCACCGCCTTCGACTGCTGGAACAGAAAGCTTTTGTTGGCCGAGCCGCCGCCCTTGGCGATGAACAAAAACTTGTACTGGTCGCCCGGCTCGGCATAGAGGTCGATTTGCGCCGGCAGATTGTCGCCGGTGTTGACCTCCTCGTACATCGACAATGGCGCCACCTGGCTGTAGCGCAGATTGGTCTCTGTATAGGTGCGGCGGATGCCGGCCGAGATCGCGGCGGCGTCATCGGACCCGGTCCACACCTGCTGGCCCTTTTTGCCCATCACGATCGCGGTGCCGGTGTCCTGGCACATCGGCAACACCTTGCCGGCGGCGATGTTGGCGTTTTTGAGGAGGTCGAAGGCGACGAATTTGTCGTTCGACGAGGCCTCGGGATCGTCGAGGATCGCGCGCAGCGAAGCCAGATGGCCGGGCCGCAGCAGATGCGCCGAGTCGACAAATGCCTGGGCCGCGAGCAGGGTCAACGCTTCGGGCTCGACCTTGACGATCCGGTGCCCCTCGAAGCTGCCGGCCATCACGTGGTCCGCGGTCAGCTTGCGGTAGGGCGCCTCATCCGCGCCGAGCGGAAAGAGCTCGTGGTAGGCGTTCTCGCTCATGCGTCGCTCCGCAATCGAATGCGGCCGCAGAATCGCTGTTTGCCGCCCCGCGTCAAGCGCGGGCTAGCGTTTGCGGAAGCGGTCGAGGGTTACGATCTCGGCGGCCGGGCGCTCGGCTTCGTTCTTCGCGTCGGCCGGCAGGTCCGGTTTCTCGCGCGCCGGCAAGGCGGCGGGGGATGCCGGCAGGGACGCCGCGGGCTCGCGCTCGCCGGCCGCGACTTCCGCCGGGACCTCGAACTGCAAGCCGAACTTGACCGACGGGTCGGCAAAGGTCGCGATCGCCGCAAACGGGATGGTCAGCCGCTCCATCCGGTTGCTGAAGCTCAAGGTCACGGAAAACGCGGCCTCGCCGACCTCGAGACCCCAAAACTGGTGCTGCAGCACGATCGTCATGTCCTCGGGGTACTTCGCCAGGATCTGCGGCGGCAGGACGACGCCAGGCAGGCCGGTGCGAAAGCCGATGTAAAAATGATGCCCGCCGCGCAGCCCATCGCGGGCGACGCGCGCCAGAGCGTCCCGAACGACCCCGCGCAGCGCACTCTCCACCATCTTGTCGTACTGGAAGAGATCCTGGGCCATTCTCGGCGGCTCGCTCGCTGAAATTCAGGTCGGCTGAAGACGAGATTTGAAGTGAGTGAGGGGCTTCTGTTGCCCGGTGCCCCTCGGACCGCGATTTGCTTTAGGCTTTCACCCCGCTAAGGGTTAGGCCGCAAGCGCCTCTGTTGCGAAGTTGTCGTTCGCAGTTGGATTGTGACCCGATAACGG
>DATMLF010000145.1:0-5851 GCA_035570595.1 Allostellaceae bacterium | reverse complement strand
GGCGGCGCCGCGGTTCGCTTCCGGCTCGATCCCGAGCGGAAAAGGGACGCGCGGCGCCGCCCCGCCGAAGCGCAGCCGGCACTGCCCCCGGCCGAGCTTGATTCGTCCGGGCAGGCGTCGTGGGAAGCGCTGCGCGCCTGGCGCCGGGGCGAGGCGCAGCGCCAGCAGCTGCCGCCCTACACGATCTTTCACGACGCTACGTTGATCGAGGTCGCGCGCCGCCGCCCGGCGTCGCTCGCCGCCCTCGCCCAAATCCCCGGCGTCGGCCGCAGCAAGCTCGAGCGCTACGGCAGCGCCGTCCTCGCGGTCGTGGCCGATACCGGTGGTTTGGGCGAGGGCGGCGATAAACCCGCCGCCAGTTAACGGTTCGTCAATGGTTGGCCGGCATTCTCCGTGGGCGTCTCAAACCCCGGAGAACCCGATGCTTGCGCTCTACACGAAGCTGATCAACGCCAAAGATGGCGTCACCGCGATCGAATACGGGTTGATCGCGGCGCTGGTTGCGCTCGTCTGCATTGCCGCCTGGACCACGCTCGGCACCAATCTCAGCACGGCGTTCCACACCGTCGCGACCAGCGTCTGAGCGGTCCGGGCCGGCCGGCGTCGAATTGGAGCGGGGGCCGTGGAACTCAAAGCAACGCATAAAACGGGCGCGCCGGGGGCGCGAGACCCATGCTGAGCAATGCCACGCTAGGCGCCGATATTCGGGCACATCGGCCCGCCCGTTCTCGCGGCGTAATAGGGATCGGCGCCAGCTGGGCAACCCGCCGGTGCGGCTTTGGGGGCCGTGGCCGGTGCACCCGATCCATCGCCCGGCCGCCGCGGCGGGCGCTGACCGGATCAATGCTGCGGACCCTCCGGCATCTCAGCGCGGCCCAGCCAGCGTCATTATTCGTTGCGCCGGAGCCTTGCCCTCGCGCTCCGCGACGCCGTTTCGCCCCGCGAATCCTCCCAGATCCGCGAATCGGCCTCTTGCGCTCCGAGCGCGCGGGGCCACAATCTGTGTTATGCAGACGACAAACGACATCCGCGCCGCGTTTCTCGACTATTTCGCCCGCAACGGCCACGAAATCGTCCCGTCGAGCCCGTTGGTCCCGCGCAACGACCCGACCCTGCTGTTCACCAATGCCGGGATGGTGCAGTTCAAGAACGTCTTCACCGGGTTGGAGAAGCGACCCTATCAGCGCGCCGCCACCTCGCAGAAATGCGTGCGCGCCGGCGGCAAGCACAACGATCTCGAAAACGTCGGCTACACTGCCCGGCACCACACGTTTTTCGAGATGCTCGGCAATTTCTCGTTCGGAGACTATTTCAAGGAGCGGGCGATCGAGCTTGCCTGGAACCTGATCACCCGCGAGTTCGGTCTGCCGCGCGAGCGCCTGCTGGTCACGGTCTATTCCGAGGACGACGACGCCGCCCGATTGTGGGCCAAGATCGCGGGATTGCCCGAAGACCGCATCATCCGCATCGCCACCTCGGATAATTTCTGGGCGATGGGCGATGTCGGCCCGTGCGGGCCGTGCTCGGAGATCTTCTGGGATCACGGCCCGGATGTCCCGGGCGGCCCGCCGGGCAGCCCCGATGCCGACGGCGACCGCTTTGTCGAGATCTGGAACCTCGTCTTCATGCAGTACGAGCAGCTGGGTCCGGGCGACCGCGTGCCGTTGCCGCGCGCCTCGGTCGACACCGGCATGGGGTTGGAACGCATCGCCGCGGTGCTGCAGGGCAAGCACGACAATTACGACATCGACCTGTTCCGCCGCCTGATCGAGGCCTCGGCCGAGGCCTCGGGGGTGGCCGCCGACGGCGCCCACGCGGTGTCGCACCGGGTCATCGCCGACCATCTGCGCGCCAGCGCCTTTCTGATCGCCGACGGCGTGCTGCCGAGCAAGGAAGGGCGCGGCTATGTGCTGCGGCGGATCATGCGGCGGGCGATGCGCCACGCCCACATGCTCGGCTGCAAGGAGCCGTTGATGTGGCGGCTGGTCCCGACGCTGGTGCAGCAGATGGGTGCGGCCTTCTCCGAGCTGGTGCGGGCGCAGCCGCTGGTCACCGAGACCCTGAAGCTCGAGGAAACCAACTTCAAACAGACGCTCGACCGCGGGCTGCGCCTGTTGGAGGACGAGACCGCGCGGCTCGGGCCCGGCGAGCCGGTTCCGGGCGAGACCGCGTTCCGGCTTTACGACACCTACGGCTTTCCGCTCGACCTGACCGAAGACGTGTTGCGCGGTCAGGGGCGCAAGGTCGCGATCGAAGGGTTCGAGGCGGCGATGGCGCGTCAGCGCGAGGAAGCGCGGCGGAGCTGGGTCGGCTCGGGCGAGGCGGCGACCGAGGCGGTTTGGTTCGCGTTGCGCGACGAGGTTGGCGCCACGGAGTTCCTCGGCTACCAGACCGAAACCGCCGAGGGTGTCGTCAAGGCGATCCTGCGCGACGGCGTTCGCATCGCCGAGGCACGCGCCGGGGACGAGGTCGCGGTCGTCGTCAACCAGACGCCGTTCTATGCCGAGTCGGGCGGCCAGGTCGGCGACACCGGCGTCGTCTTCACGGCGGCCGGCGCCGAGCTCGCGGTCGCCGACACGGTCAAGAAGGCAGGCGACCTGCACGTCCATTTGGGCCGGCTGACACGAGGGACATTGAGCCAGGGCGATGCCGTCGAATTGCGCGTCGACGGCGCGCGGCGCCGCCGGGTGCGCGCCAACCACTCGGTGACCCACCTGCTGCACGAGGCGTTGCGGCGGCGGCTCGGCGCGCATGTGACGCAAAAGGGCTCGCTTGTCGCACCCGACCGGATGCGCTTCGACTTCAGCCACCCAAAGCCGCTCGACGTCGAGGACATCCAGGCGATCGAGGCCGAGGTCAACGATCGCATCCGCGCCAACGCCGAGGTCGGCACGCGCCTGCTGACGCCGGAGCACGCGGTCGCCGAGGGTGCGCTCGCGTTGTTTGGCGAGAAATACGGCGAGGAGGTGCGCGTCGTCGCGATGGGTGGTGTCATCGATGGCGAAAACCGGCCGTTCTCGGTGGAGTTGTGCGGCGGCACGCACGTACCGCGCACCGGCGACATCGGATTGTTCAAGATCGTCTCGGAAACCGCGATCGCCTCGGGCGTGCGCCGCATCGAGGCGCTGACCGGCGCCGCCGCCGAAACCCACATGGCCGAGGAAGAGGGGCTGTTGCGCCAGGCGGCCGCGGCATTGCGGACGAGCCCGGCGGAATTGCCGGGGCGCATCGTCAGCCTGGTCGACGAGCGCCGGCGGCTTGAACGCGAGCTGGCGGAGGCGCGGCGCGCGCTCGCCAGCGCCGGCCCCGGAACCAAAACCGCGGTCAAGCACATCGGCGAGGTCGCGTTTGACGGCCGCGTCGTCGACGACGTGCCGGGGCGCGAGCTGAAATCCTTGGCTGACGAGCTGAAGCAGCGGATCGGGTCGGGCATCGTCGCGGTCGTGTCGCGGGCCGACGGCAAGGCAGCAATCGTCGTCGGCGTAACCGACGATCTGGCGGGCCGCTTCAACGCGGTCGAGCTGGTTCGCTCGGGTGCTGCCGCGCTGGGCGGCAAGGGCGGTGGCGGGCGCCCGGACATGGCCCAGGCGGGCGGCCCCGAGGCCGGGCATGCCGATGCGGCGCTCGCCGCGGTCGAAAACGCCGTCGCGGCAAGGATGCGCGGTGCGGCGGCTATCGCGGCGCCGGCCGCCGAATAGAGTCGATTCGCGGCCGAGGCGTGTATGCGCCCCGAATGTCCGTCATACATGATTGAAAACCCGCTGGTTTCGACGTTTGGGACGGGTTTTTGACGCTCGCGCAATGATTGTGCTTCGGCAGTTTTTGTTGGCGAGACCACCGGGATGGGCAAGACGGCAGCCGGAAACCGGCGGCGTTTCGGCGGATTTCGCCTGCGGGTTTTGCTGACGATTACTGTGCCGATTGCGGCGCTTGCCGGCTGTCAGCCGTTTCCGACCCATCTCGACCCGCTCAGCGTCAATGGCCGCGATGGCGGCGGTGCGCCGCTCTCCTATGCGGCGCTGATGCGGATCGGCAACGCGGCCCGCGCTGGCGGCGATTACAGCAACGCCGTCGCCGTCTTTCGGCGGGCGGCGGAGATCGAGCCGCGCCTGCCCGACCCGTTCGTGGCGGTTGGCGACACGCTGCTTGCGCTCGGCGCCGTCGACGAGGCTGTCGTCGCCTACAACTCGGCGCTCGCCCGCGACGCGCGCTGCGTGTCGGCACTGAAGGGTCTTGCCAAAGCGTATATCGGCACGGGCCGGCCTGAATTGGCGTTGGCGCCGCTCGACCAGGCGTTGGCGCGCAGCCCCGAGAACCCCAAGCTGTTGGTGTTGCTGGGCGTCGTCAACGATGTCGAGAGCCGGCACGCGCAGGCTCAGGCGTATTACCAGCAAGGGCTGCAACGGGCTCCGGGCGACCCGGCGCTGACCGTCGACCTCGCATTGTCGCTGGCGCTGAGCGGCAACTGCCCGAATGCGGTCGCCGTGCTGCAGCCGGTCGCGATGGCGCCCTCGGGCACGGCTCAGGAACGCCAGACCCTGGCGCTGATTTACGGTCTCGAGGGCAGCGCCGCCGAAGCGGCACGGCTCGGACGCGTCGACCTCGACGAAGCCGCGGTCGAGCACAACCTCGCCTATTACCAAACTCTGCGCGAGCTGTCGCCGCAGGCGCGCGACCGCGCGATCTGGTCGGCCGGACTGACGCGCCCACCGCCTAACCCGTCCTGAGCCGGGGCGCCGCGGACGCGTTGGTCTTGGAGCGGTTTTCGATCAAGTCGCCGCGGTGTCGTTGCGCGGAGCACAGCGACAAAGCAATCCCGACCAGACGACACCCAGCGGCCCGAGATTGCTTCGCTGCGCTCGCAATGACGGACCGCGGACAGGTGGCGACCTGGTCGGAAGGCGGGTTAGTATCCCGATCGGGAGTTCTGCACATCTCCAGCATTGCTATCCCGACGAAGGTCGGGACCCATTTCGAGCATGGATACCGGCCTGCGCCGGTATGGTGAGATGGAAGTTGCCGTAAGCAAATCGTTCGAATTTCTCGATCACTAGACTAGCGCTTGGCGAACGTGTCCATGATGTTGATCGCGGCCGGGCCGAGCAGCACGATGAACAAGGTCGGCAGGATAAAAATGATCATCGGCACAGTCAGCATCGCCGGCAGCCGTGCGGCTTTTTCTTCGGCGCGGGTCAATCGCGCGGCGCGCGACTCGGCGGACAGGACGCGCAGCGACTGGGCCAGCGGGGTCCCGAATTTGGCGGTTTGCTGCAAGGTGTTGACAATCGCGCGGATGGCGTCTGAGTCGGTGCGGTTGTTGAGGTTGTCGAACGCCAGCCGGCGGTCCGGCAGAAAGGTCAGCTCGGCGGCGGTGATGGCGAGCTCCTCGGCGAGCTCGGGAAAGCTGTTGGCGAGCTCGCGCGAGACGCGCAGCAACGTCGCGTCGAGGCTGAGGCCCGCCTCGGCGCAGATCACCATAAGGTCGAGCCCGTCCGGCAACGCCAGCGCGAGCCGCTTCGCCCGCTTGCCGGCCGCGTTCCTCAGATAAATTTTGGGCGCGTAAAAGCCGAGGATCGCCGCGGCCACCGCCGGCAAAAAACGAAAATCATGCGGGATCGGCAACAGCTGGAATACCGAGCCGTTCATCAGCGCGGCACCGGCGCAGATCGACGGCAGACTGAGCCGGGCAAACAAGAACGCGACCATCGCGTCGGACGAGCGGATGCCGGCGCGGGCCAGCATCATTCGGGCTTCGCCGGCGTGCCGGGAGCGCAGCAGATTGAGGCGGGTGACGGCCGCGCGCATCAGCCCGACCGGCCGGCGCGACTGTCGCCGGGTGCGCGAGGCGAGT
>DATMLF010000144.1:0-6291 GCA_035570595.1 Allostellaceae bacterium | reverse complement strand
AGATTTCTGACGCCTGCGGTGAGGTTTAGCGGCGGCTGTTTGTTTTGCAAAGTGCCGCTCCAGATATTTGTGACCTGGTACATGATGTAGTCGATCGGGACCGCCACGTCCGTGCGCAGATCTTCGAGGTCCACGTCGTCTCGCCCCGACATGCCGATCAGCTCGCAAGACAGATGGTAGCAAAAAACGCTTGCTGCGCGTCAGATACGGTACCGTTCATGATAATGCCAAGCGAGGCAGTTTGGAAGAAGGTCTAGCGCTGCTGAGCGAAGCGACGGCCCTACAGGACAGCCTCGCGGCACGGTGCTTTGCCTCTGACCTTGTGCGTATAAAGGGTGATTTATTTGGGCTCTCCGGGCCACGAAAGCATTTCCATGCCGAGGCGTGTTATCGCGAAGCCATTGACTTGGCGCGACAACAGCAGACGCGGCTGTATGAGCTGCGCGCCGCCATGAGCCTTGCCCGGCTCTGCAGCGACCAGGGCCGCCACGCCGAAGCCCGCGAGCTGCTCGCACCAGTCTACGGCTGGTTCACGGAGGGGTTAGACACGCCCGACCTCAAAGAGGCGAAGGCGCTGCTGGATTGCCTCCAAACGATTTGCGGTCGCGGGGATCGCTCCGTCGCGCCGGTGACGCAGAGCGAACCTCTGGGTCCGCCGGCATCGGTGACACCCGATGGCAATGCCGAACCGGACCCGATCGCCGGGTCGGCCCTCCGCCCCACGGCCAATGCGACGC
This sequence comes from Allostellaceae bacterium, assembly GCA_035570595.1. Taxonomy (GTDB): domain Bacteria; phylum Pseudomonadota; class Alphaproteobacteria; order ATCC43930; family CGMCC-115725; genus AP-15. The sequence continues at coordinate 5,554 of DATMLF010000144.1, read as the reverse complement.
CTGCTGTGCCTTACGACAAGCCGTCGCCAGCCGTACTGCCGTTCACCAATATGAGCGGCGACCATGAGTAAGAGTATTTCGCCGAGGGCATGGCCGAGGAGATCACGGACGACGTGGCGACGAACGGAGGATCGTTCCGCAATCCCCAACAACGCGAGTTGCTGCTGTTTCGCGATCGGCGGGGGTAGGTGGCGGAACGCCTGGCCTGCAACTCTGCCTAGCCTCGGCCCGGCGCGCGATCGCGGCATGGCGAACTTGGCGCGCCGCGTTGGATTTGCCAAACTCGCGCCATGCCTGACGATCCGCAAATCGCCGAACTCGCCCGATTGATCGCGGATGCGCGCCGCGCGGTGGTCTTTACCGGTGCCGGCATCAGCACCGAGTCGGGGATACCCGATTTCCGCAGCCCGGGCGGTATTTGGACCCGTATGGCGCCGATCGACTTCGCCGAGTTCCTCGCTTCCGAGGAGGCGCGGCGCGAGACCTGGCGGCGCCGTTTCGCGATGGAGGGGACGTTTCGCGCGGCAGCACCCAACCGCGGCCATCGCGCGGTCGCCGAGCTGGTGCGCCGCGGGACCGCGGCCGCGGTCATCACCCAGAACATCGACGGGCTGCATCAGGCCTCCGGCGTCCCCGCCGAGCGCGTCATCGAATTGCACGGCAACACGACGTACGCCCACTGCCTCGATTGCCTGCGCCGCTACGAGCTCGACGCGCTGCGCCGGGCGTTCGAGCGCGGCGAGGAGCCGCCCGTCTGCGATGCCTGCGGCGGCTTTGTCAAGACCGCGACGGTGTCGTTCGGCCAGGCAATGCCGCCCGCCGCGATGCGCCGCGCCGAGACCGAGACGATCGCCGCCGATCTGTTCGTCGTCGCCGGCTCGTCGCTGGTCGTCTACCCGGCCGCCGGCTTTCCGGAACTGGCCAAGCGCTACGGCGCCGCCCTCGTCATCATCAACCGCGAGCGGACCGGTCTCGATGCGATCGCCGACCTCGTCCTGCGCCGCGCGATCGGCGAGACATTGGGCCGCGCCGTCAACATCGACTGAAAGCGCGGCGGCGTCACTCCGCGGCTTCGGCGACGGCGCCCGCCGGGCGATGGCGGGCCGCGAGGTCGTCCCAGCTGTCGGCTTCCATGAAGTGCGCCCAGCGGCGGTAGAGGTTGCGCAGATTGTGCTCGCTCGAGTTGGCCCGCGTCAGGTCGACGACGACCCCCGGCAGGCGGAACCCGTCCCATTCGTAATCTTGGATCTCGGTCCCGAGACCCTGCTCGTAATTGTACGGGAAGCGCCGCGCGATCACCCCGCGGCTCGCGGCGTGCGCGTAGTTCCAGTTCTCCATGTCGTCCTGCTCGGTCATCCCGGCCGGGCCCGAATAGCGGATGTAGTAGTCGCGCAGAAAATCCTTGACCTCCTGCGGGGCGGCCTTGTCGACCAGAAACCAGCGCCAGATCTCGGTCTCGTGCGGGCCGCGCGGGTGCCACACCGCGATCGTGCGCGGCTGGCGGGCGAGAAACGCCATGCTCGGGAATACTTCGCCGACCAACGTGATCAGGCGGCCCCACTCGCCTTGCCGGCGGCGGCGCTCCTCCTCGCAGTACGCGAAGTAGTCGGAGACGACGGAGGAATGCTGATAGCCGGGTGGCACCGACCGGGTCTGCGGCAGCAGGTAGGCGGTCGTCTGATGGCCACGCTCGGGCACCGCGATATGCAATTTTCGCGCGAGGTTCAGCTCCGGCATGTCGCGCCGGCCGCTGCCCGACGGGCCGACCCCGACGAGGTCGACCGAGCGATGGCTGATGTTGTGGTAGCTGTCGCCGCTGAAGTTTTCCGCCGGGAACTTCCAGTTGCACGGCACCCGCCATTTCTGTATGCCGCCCAGGATTTCCGCACCACCGTCGCTGCCGTCCCAGCCGTCGAACGTCTGGTCGAGATAGGGGGTGAAGTCGCCGAGATAGTCGGTGAAGGAGGGGGCGGCCTTGTCCCAATTGGCCCAGATGCCGCCCTTGTAGTTGCACATTTGCGCGACCTCGACCAATCCCCATTGCGCGCGGTCGAGCGTCGAGTGGTAGGCCTCGCGAAAATACGGCACGCCGACCAATTTGCCGTCGGTGCCGTAGCTCCACCCGTGGTAGGGGCAGGTGAAGACCGCGGTCGTGCCCTCGTCGTAGCGGCACACCTTCATGCCGCGGTGCCGGCACGAATTCAGGAATACGTGGATCTCGCCGGCGCGGTCGCGACAGAGAATGACCGACTCCTCGCCCATGCCCGAGACGAAGAAGTCGCCGGGGTTGGGGATCTGGCTCTCGTGCCCGACAAAGAGCCAGGCCCTTGCAAAGACGCGCTCCTGCTCCTCTCGGTAGATCGCCTCGTTGACAAAAATCTCGCGGCTGACCTGCCCTCTGCCCAAATCGACGAGACCCTTGCGATACCCCCCTGCCGCTGCCGCCGCCATCGCCGCGCTCCTATCCCTGCTCGCCATATGTTATTGCCCCCGCCGGCCGGGCGCCACCCTTGGCAAGCAGCGCGTCCTGGGTTCCGAGGCGCTGCGCGCGGCGCCTCGCGCTTGGGAGCTTCGGCCTACGCCCCGTCCCACCCGCTCCTTGCGGCCTCGTCTTCGCGGCGGGCTTCGACCCAGCGTTCGCCGTCAGGGGTGTCCTCGCGTTTCCAGAACGGCGCGTCGGTTTTGAGCCAGTCGATCAGGAAATGGCAGGCGGCGAGTGCTGCCTCGCGATGCGGCGAGGCGGTGGCGACGAGCACGACGCGCTCGCCGGGCTCGAGCCGGCCGTAACGGTGCACGATCACCGAGGCGTCGAGCGGCCAGCGGCGGTGCGCCTCGAGCTCGATCTCGGCGAGTTTCTTCTCGGTCATGCCGGGATAATGCTCGAGGGTCAGCGCCGACACCCGGTCGCCGCCGCCCGCTCCGGCCGGCGACATGTCGCGCACCAGGCCGACGAAACTGGCGATGCCGCCGATGCGATGATTGCCAGCAGCAAGCCGGTCGAGCTCGACGCCGACGTCGAAATCCTCGCGTTGCACGCGGATCATCGCATCAGCCTCCGGTCACCGGCGGGAAGATCGCGACCTCGTCGCGGTCAGCGAGCGGGTGCTCATGCCCGACATAATCCTGGTTCACCGCGACCCGCACAACCGACAGGTCGCGCAGCGCCTCGGTGTAACGCGGCCCGCGCGCCCGCAGCCAGCCGAGCAGCCCCGCCACGTCGCGGATGTCCGCCGGCAGGGCCAGCTCCTCCTCCGCGCACCCGATGCGCGCGCGCAGCCAGGCGAAATACAGGATCTTCACCCGAATACCTCGGAAAACGGCAAAAAATCGACGATCGCGCCGGCGGATAGATCGCCCGTCGCCTCGTCGAGAACGACGAGCCCGTCGGACTGCACGATCGACGAAAGGATGCCGGCACCGTCGCGCGGGTGTTTCTTTGCGATAACCGCGTCGCCGTCGCGCTCCAGTTGCGCGCGCAGGTATTCGCGCCGCCCCGGCTTTTTGCGATAGGCAAATCCGGCGCGCACCGGGAAGGCCCGCGGCGGGGCTGCAACCGCGCCGGCGAGCTTCAGCACCAAGGGCCGGGCGAGCAGCGCAAAAGTCACCGCCACGGCGACCGGGTTGCCGGGCAACCCGATCAGCGGCACCCCGGCGACTTGGCCGAGCGCCACCGGCCGCCCGGGCTTGATCGCGAGCCGCCAGAAATGCAGTGCGCCGAGGCGCTCGACCGCGGCCTTGACATGGTCCTCCTCGCCGGTCGACACGCCGCCCGAGGTCACGATCAAGTCATTCCCGGCGCTGGCCGCGCTCAGCGTATCGGCGAGCGCCGCCTCACGGTCCGGGCGGATGCCGAAATCGCTGACGACACAGCCGAGCCGTTCGAGCAGCGCGGCGAGCATAAAGCGGTTCGCGTCGTAGATGGCGCCGGGCGGCAGCGTGACGCCGGGCTCGCGCACCTCGTCGCCGGTCGACAGCAGCGCCACCCGCAGCGGCTGGTACACCGGCAGCTCGCGGCATCCGAGAGCGGCGGCGAGGCCGATGTCGGCCGGCCCGAGCCGGCGGCCGGCGGCGAGCGCCGTCTCGCCCAGCGCCAAATCCTCGCCGGCCTGGCGGCGATTGGCGCCCTTGCGGATGCCCGGCCGGAGCCGGACACGGCCGCGCTCGGCGACGCAATCCTCCTGCATCAGCACGGTGTCGGCGCCGGCCGGCATCGGCGCGCCGGTAAAGATGCGGATCGCCTCGCCGGGCCGGACCGGGCGGTCGAGCGGGTGGCCCGCCGCAGCGCGGCCGCCGACCGGCAATTCGGTCTCGCAGTCGCGCGATAGATCCGCATATGCGACCGCATAGCCGTCGACCGCGCTATTGGCGTGGGGCGGCAGGTTGATGCTCGCCTCGACGTCGCGCTCCAGGATGCGCCCGGCGGCAGCGCGCAGCGGCACAGTCTCGCTGCCGACCACCGAGGTCACGTGGTCCGCGATGCGGGCGAGCGCCTCGTCAACGCTCAACAATGCGCCGCCAAAGGCGAAGCAGTCGTCGCTCAGCTGGGCCATCGTTCAAGCCCGCCATGGCGGAGGATAAAGTCGGCGATCGCCGGCGGATCGTCGAGCGGCAACAACGGCACCGCCAGCCCGGTCAGCCTCTCGTCCGACGCGACCGCGACGACAAACGGGTCGTCCGGATAAAGGGCCGGCTTGCCGAGCGCCGGTCGGTAGATTTCGATCTTCGGGTGCGGATGGCGCTTGAACCCCTCGACCAGCACCAGGTCGACCGGGCTGATCCGCGCCAGCAGCTCGTCCAGCCCCGGCTCGGGCGCGCCGCGCAGCTCATGCATCAACGCCCACCGTCGCTCCGAGACGACCATGACCTCGCTCGCGCCGGCCTGACGATGGCGCCAGGAATCCTTGCCGGGCTGGTCGACGTCAAAGGCATGGTGCGCGTGCTTGACCGTCGACACGCGAATGCCGCGGGCAACGAATTCGGGGATTAGCGCCGTCATCAGGGTCGTCTTGCCGCTCCCGCTCCAGCCGGCGAGCCCAAAGATGCGCATCGCCGCGTTCTAGTTCTTCACTTGGGGGCTCATGGCCGACGCGGCAACGCTCCCTCAGGCGGGGCGGCTGGACTTGCCGCGGGCGATCGCGGCGGCGCGGCGCGGCCGGGTAATGTGCGGCAGCCCGGCCCGCAGATAGTCGTAGCCGGTCACCAGGGTCAACAGCGCCGCGACCCACAGCAACGCCTCGCCGATGCCGGCGACCGGGATAAAGCTCGGGCCGGCGTCTCCGACGATCAAAAAGCCGATCGCGACCATCTGGATCGAGGTCTTCCACTTGGCGAGCCGCGACACCGGCATCCCGACGCGCAGCCCGGCCAAATACTCGCGCAATCCCGAGACCAGGATCTCGCGACACAAGATCACCAACGCCGGAAACACCGCGGCGGCGGACAGCCGCCCAAAGGTCGTCAGCATGAACAGGGTCGCCGCGACCAGCAACTTGTCGGCGATCGGGTCGAGAAACCGGCCGATCTCGGATTGCTGCTGCCAGCGCCGCGCCATGTG
>DATMLF010000143.1:0-2504 GCA_035570595.1 Allostellaceae bacterium | reverse complement strand
CAACGACGCGGCCGGTCTCAAGGCGGTGACCCGGCTCCACGAACGCGGCATCGCCGCCGGTATCGAAATCCGCGAGCTCGTGCCGGTCTATGGCGACTTCAACGTCGACCTGTGCCGTCTCGGCCCGCAAGGTATGCGGGCACACCTCGCGGATCAGCTCGTCCCCTCCGACCGGACGCGCTGTTTGCCCGATATCAGCCGCTTCGATCCGCGGCGGTGAGCCCAGCGTCATTTCGGTTCACTCGCCGCCGCGCCGGAAGGAAGAAGGGCTTTCGTCTGGCGGCGGTGTGCCTCAGCCGGAAAAGAGCCGCGCATGCGGCCTTCCCGAGCGGCGATTTGCCGGCGGCGCAGCCGGGGTTGCAATGGCGCCGGCCGGCTATTTTCCGCCGCCGCCCCCACCCCATCGCGCAGGCGCGATGGGGACCCCGCTAGCTGGGGCGGCTTTGCAGCGCCAAGCAAAATAGCTGCCCGGCGCCATCCTCCGCTCTGCTCCGGCCCCAAGCGCCCACCCCACGCGACAGGTCGCGTGGGGACCCCGGGGGGTGCAACCCGGCTCTGCCGCCGGCCAAGGGATCGCCGTGAAGGCCGCGATCGGCGCGGCTGATCCTCCGGCAGAAAGGCGCCCCGCCATGTCACACAACGACAGCCTCCTTCCCTTCCCCGACGGCGATACCGATCCCGAATTTCCCGCTGCCTCGCCGACCGCGCATCTGCTCGACGAGCTCGCTCTCTACGGCCATCGCCCCGGCCAGGACGAACCCGATCCGCGGCCATTGCCCGAACCCGACGCCGTGCAGGCCCAGCTCGACAATGCCGTTGAAGCGTTGAGCGCCATGCTGACCGGCACCCGCCTCGAGGACGATCTCGCCGACCTGCTGTGGTCGTTCGTCAACCTCTTCCACCGCAAGCTCGACCGCGTCGAGCGCGAGCTCGACAGCAACGAGCAGGCGCAGCGCCGCGGCCAGGCCGAACAGGACGGCTCCGAGGTCAAGTCGGTCGAGCTCGAACGCTTGATCAATCAGGGCATCAGCCTGATCGAGCGCCGCAACGCCTTCGAATTCGTCCGCGACCACGCCGCCGAACTCTACGAGGCCGCGACCGGCTCCGCCTGGCGCCCGCACACCGGATCGATGGTCAATCACCGGGCATTGACCGCCGCGGTCATCGACAGCCGCGAATTTCTCGCCGCCCGCCGCCGCGCCGACGCGCAAGTGCTGGCACCCGCCGGTACTCGCATCGCCTTCACCGGCGGCCCCGACTGCAACGATCATGTCCGCATCTGGGAAGCGCTCGACAAGATCCGCACCAAGCACCCCGACATGGTGCTGTTGCATGGCGGCAGCCCGCGCGGCGCCGAGCGCATCGCCGCCTGCTGGGCCGACAATCGCAAAGTCCCGCAAGTCGTCTTCAAGCCCGACTGGACACGGCATCGCAACGCTGCGCCCTTCAAGCGCAACGACCGGATGCTCGAAGTCTTGCCGATCGGCGTCGTCGTGTTCCCCGGCTCGGGCATCGCCGCCAACCTCGCCGACAAGGCCAGGAAGCTCGGGATCCCGACCTGGCGCTTCGACCAGCCGGCTCGTACCAAGACCGAGGCCGAGGGTGGCGCCGCTTAGGCGCCATCACCATCCTCGGTAACCCGGCGGCGACCCGGTTACCCGCCGGCGCCATCGGTGGAAGTCGGTATCGACAGCCGGGAGTCAGGATTGGCGCGATTCCATCCGAGTGCCCCTCTCCCGCGTGTCGCCGGCATTGGCTAATCTTACCGGATCGCGCACTGATAGTTTTCGTCCGGTGATCCCTGAAATCGACATCTGGCGGGCAGCGCTGCTGATGCTCAAGCGCTTCGGGGACAACGCCCCAAAGGAAAGCGCCATGCGCGTCGGCAACCTCGAAACCGAAGGCGATCGCGACGGTGCCGCGACCTGGCGCCGGATCGCCGATGCCGTCGAGCAGTTGGCGAACACGACGCCGACCGGCCCGGTGCACTGACCGCCAGCGCAGAAGGCCCCGTTAACCCCGCTCCACCTCGTCGGGCGTGTGATCTCGTCGCTCGATGCGGTCGCAAAGCTTCGTATGCGCGGCTTTCGTTTGCGGGCCCGGGCCTCAAGCGTGCCGCGCGCCTTGATGCCGGTCGCGGGGGACACGTGACTGGTCTTTAAGCCGAGAAGAACATCCGCCAGCGCCGCCCGTACAGCCGGGTTCGGATGATGCGCCACCCGGTCCCTTGTCGCCGTTTCCGCAGGCCCGTCCCTGGCATGTCTCTCAAAGCCCTAGAGCCCGCCGGCTCCGCCGCCAACCGGTCCGCCGCAAAAATTTCCCCGGCCGGCAACAGAGCCGGCCTCCTCGCGGCCGCTGCGCTCTCAAATTTTTCCGCCTCCCCGGTCCTTCGTTGGCACTCCGGCCGCTGCCCGCGGTGACGGCGGCGCCTTTGCGGTCTCCGAGCCCCGAGACATCGCCGGGACGGTCCCGGCGAACAACCGAAAGGAAACCTCTGATGGCGA
>DATMLF010000142.1:0-8881 GCA_035570595.1 Allostellaceae bacterium | reverse complement strand
GCCGTGCCCGGAGGTCGCGGGGTCGATGCCGCACGGGATGATGCCGCGGTAATGCTCGAGGTCGGGATCGATGTTGACCGCGACGCCGTGATAGGTCACCCAGCGCCGCACCCGCACGCCGATCGCCGCGATCTTGGCCTCGCCGCTGCTGCCATCGCCGACCCAGATGCCGATGCGGCCCTCGCGCCGCTCCCCCTTAACCCCAAACCGCGCGAGGGTGCGGATCGCCCACTCCTCGAGCTGGTGGACATAGCAGCGCACGTCGCCGCCACGCCGGGCGAGGTCGAGCATCACGTAGACGACGCGCTGGCCCGGCCCGTGATAGGTGTAGCGCCCGCCGCGGCCGGCGCGGTGCACCGGAAACCGGCCCGGCTGCAACAGCTCCGCGTCGCCGGCGCTGGTGCCGGCGGTGTAGAGCGGGGGATGCTCCAACAGCCAGACCAATTCGGGCGCGGCGCCGGCGCGGATCGCGGCGACCCGGCGCTCCATTTCCTCGACCGCGATTTCATAGGGGATCGCCGCGGGGCTCACCCGCCACTCGATCCCGTCCGGTCCGGTTGTTGCCGCCAAGGCCATGCCGCTTGATATGGTAGCAGGGATTTGCTAATCACGCCGCCTCGCGGCGAGATGCGAGACCATCCCCCTGCCGTGCGGTCGTGGCGGAATTGGTAGACGCGCAGCGTTGAGGTCGCTGTGGGGGAAACTCCGTGGAAGTTCGAGTCTTCTCGACCGCACCAAGCCTGGCACCATACGTTTTCTCGATGACAGCCCCATTTGTGGGCATGCGTGTCGGGTCGGTGTCATTGAGCCGCTGCCAGCCATCGTCCCACCGGGACAAGCCCGCGGGCAGGTAGATATCGTCGAAATTTGGTTAGCCGTTCGGTCAGGAACAACGAATATGAAGATCGTCAACTCGCTCAAATCGCTGAAAAAGCGCGACAAGGATTGCCGCGTCGTGCGGCGCAAGGGCCGCGTCTACGTGATCAACAAGACGAACCCGCGCTACAAGGCGCGCCAGGGCTGACCGGCGCCGCCGCGCGCGCCCGCCGCTTGCGGACGCAAGCCCGATGAGGATGCCGAGGCCCGACGCCGCGGTGCTGCAGCGGCGCGCCGAGATCGTCGAGGCATTGCGACAGATCGTGCCGGGCGAAGGTGTGGTCGCGACCGAGGCCGAGCGCCGTGTCTACGAGAGCGACGGGCTGACCGCCTACCGTCAATTGCCGATGGTCGTGGTGTTGCCGTCGCGGGTCGAAGAAGTCGCGGCGGTGTTGCGCTATTGCAAGGAGATCGGCGTCAAGGTCGTGCCGCGCGGCGCCGGCACGTCATTGTCCGGCGGTGCGTTGCCGCTGGCCGACGGCGTGCTGCTCGGGATGGCCAAGTTCAACCGCATTCTTGAAGTCGATTACGACAACCGCTGCGTCGTGGCGCAGCCCGGCGTCACCAATCTGGCGTTGAGCCAGGCCGTCGAGGAGGCCGGGTTCTACTATGCCCCCGACCCGTCGAGCCAGATCGCCTGCACGATCGGCGGCAACGTCGCCGAGAATTCGGGCGGCGTGCATTGCCTCAAATACGGGCTGACCACCAACAACATCCTCGGCATCGAGATCGTGACGACGGACGGCGAGGTGATCCGCCTCGGCGGCAAGCACTTCGACGCCGAGGGCTATGACCTGCTGGGGGTGATGACCGGGTCGGAGGGGCTGCTCGGCGTCGTGACCGAGGTCACGGTGCGTATCCTGCCAAAGCCGATGGCGGCGCGCGCGCTGTTGATCGGGTTTGCCAGCGCCGAGGATGCCGGGGAATGCGTTGCCGCGGTGATCGCCGCCGGCATCATCCCGGGCGGCATGGAGATGATGGACCGGCCGGCGATCCACGCCGCCGAGGCGTTTGTGCGGGCCGGATACCCGCTCGACGTCGAGGCGTTGCTGGTTGTCGAGCTCGACGGGCCGCCGGCCGAGATCGACCATCTGATCGGGAAGGTCGAGACGATCGCGCGCGAGCATCGCGCGACCACGGTCCGGGTCAGCAACGACGACGCCGAGCGGCTCGCCTTTTGGTCGGGGCGCAAGGCGGCGTTTCCGGCGGTCGGGCGGATCGCGCCCGATTACTATTGCATGGACGGCACGATCCCGCGCGGCCGCCTCGCGCAAGTGCTGCGCCATATGCGCGAATTGTCGGAGAAATACGGACTCGCCGTCGCCAACGTCTTCCATGCCGGCGACGGCAACCTGCACCCGCTGATCCTGTACGACGCCAACAAGCCCGGCGAGGTCGAGCGCGCCGAGGAATTCGGCTCCGACATCCTGCGGCTCTGCGTCGAGGTCGGCGGCGTGTTGACCGGCGAGCACGGCGTCGGCGTCGAAAAGCGCGACCTGATGGGCACGATGTTCGACGAGACCGACCTCGCGCACCAACAGCGCGTCAAATGCGCCTTCGACCCCGATGGTTTGCTAAACCCGGGCAAGGTCTTTCCGCAGCTGCATCGCTGCGCCGAGCTCGGCCGGCTGCACGTGCATTCCGGCCGCCTCCCGTTCCCCGACCTGCCGCGGTTCTAGCTGCGATCCGCATTCGGTAGCCTTGTAGGATGGATGGGTTTCGCTTTTGAGACTCGGCAGGAATGGGCGGCATCAGGCGCCGGCGCGTGCCTCGAGACGCGCCTCGGCTGCGCCGCGCCGCTCCTCGGCATGAGGGTATGTTGCTGACAGCATTAAGAAGAATTACTCCTCCTGAGGTGCCTCGCGGTGCGAGGCCTCGGGGGACGCACAGCATTCATCCGGCCAGACTTGAATTCTTGCCCAACCTCTTTGCTCAACCCATCCTACAAATTGCGGATGATGCAAAACAAAAACCGGGAGGGGTGCGATGAGCGATGGGTCGGGGCCGCCGTTTCGGGCGGATCACGTCGGGAGCTTGCTGCGGCCGGCGGCGCTGTTGCGGGCGCGCGCGGACCACGCCGCGGGGCGGATTTCAGCCGCGGAATTGCGCCGGGTCGAGGATGACGCGATCCGCGACGCGGCGCGCATGCAGCGCGAGATCGGGCTGGAGGGCGTTACCGACGGCGAATTCCGGCGCGGCTCGTGGCACATGGATTTTCTCTATCAAATCGGTGGGGTCGCGCGGACCGACCAGCGGTTGCGCATCCAGTTCAGGAACGAGTCCGGTCCGGTCGAAGCAGCACTCGGCGCGTTTCGCGTTGCCGGCCGGCTCACGCTCGACCATACGATCTTTGCCGAGGATTTCGCCTTCTTGAAATCGGTGGCGCCCGCAAGAACCACGCCGAAATTGACGATCCCGTCGCCCTCGATGCTGCATTACCGCGGCGGGCGGGCGGTCATCGACCGCGGCGCCTATCCCGACATGGAGGGGTTCTGGCACGACCTCGCGGCGGTCTACAAACAGGAGATCGCCGGCCTCGCGGCGCAAGGCTGCGCCTATCTGCAGCTCGACGACACCAGCCTCGCCTATCTGAACGACCCGGCGCAGCGCGCCTATGTGACCAGCATCGGCGGCGACGGCGACGAGCAGCACCTGACCAACATCCGGTTGATCAATGCGGCACTCGCCGATAAGCCCGCCGGCATGACGGTGTGCACCCATATGTGCCGCGGCAACTTCCGGTCGTCTTGGGTCGCCGAGGGCGGTTACGACCATGTCGCCGAGGCGTTGTTCGGCGAGCTGGCGGTCGACGGCTTTTTTCTCGAATATGACGATGACCGCTCGGGCGGGTTCGAGCCGTTGCGCTTTGTGCCGCGCGGCAACAAAAAAATCGTGCTTGGCCTCGTCACCAGCAAGCGGGCCGCCCTCGAAGAGAAGGACGCGCTGAAGCGGCGGATCGACGAGGCGGCGAAATACGTGCCGCTCGAGCAGCTGTGCCTCAGCCCTCAATGCGGCTTCTCGTCGACAGTGGAAGGCAACGCGCTGTCGGTCGACGAGCAGAACGCCAAGCTCCGCCTCGTCGTCGAAACCGCCCGCGACGTCTGGGGCTGAGCCCCCTCAGAAGGGGGCTAACCCCGCGGCGGGGCGCCGACCCTCAGGTCAGCGGCGGCTGGCGCGTCGGCGGGGCACCCAACCCGACCGGGTGAACCGTGCGGAACATCGACAAATTGGCGAGCGCGATCAGGAAGACGAGGATGCCGACCACCCAATGGTCCCAGCTCGCCCGGTGCAGCGCGGTAAACCCGAGCGCCCACGGCGCGATAAAGATCCAGATGCCCAGCACCAGCGCGATCCACTCCTGGCTCGCTCGCATCCGGCTGACCGCCGAGATCGCGACCAGGAACAGGATGATCCCGAGAACCCACGCGTCCCAGGACGCGTGTCCGATCGCCGCACCATAGCCGCCGGGTGCGCCTTGCGCCGTCCCCACCGCGGCGGCGGCGAAGCGCAGCACCCAGGGCGAGATGAACAACCAGATTGCGAGGACCACGAGCGCCCAGTCCTGCGGGCGGTTGCTGCGCCATCGCGCCGCCGATTGCATCGAGATGTTGGCCATGTCGCATTCTCCACTACTGAAGGTCGCGGTTGCGCGCGCCTGACGGTTACTGGAGGAAGTCGCTGGTTTCCCGCGTCGGCGACAGCACACCCGCTGACCTGACCCAGCCGGTCGGGCGCTCGATCCTGACCGGCGCCGGCGCCGGTGCTGCGTCGTCGATCGGGTCTGTGCCGAGACCCATGCCAGCGCTGACGACGGCAAAGAACGCCTTGACCGTTTCGGTGAATTTCCATGACCGAGATTTGCCGTCATTGGCGCGGGCGATGTCGTCGACGATGATCACTCTGGCGCGCCGCAGCACCCGCAGCACGTCGCGATGGCTGGTGCCGGGGTCGTCGTTGAAGGATGCGATGCGCCAGTAATGCCGTCCACTGACCTCCCGGACCGCGCGGATCACCGGCCGGGTCAATTCCTGCCGCGCGTCGGCCGCAATGATCGCGCCGGCGAGGCAGTGCCGGCCATGGCGGTCGTGCAGCCGGCCCTTGCACCATTGGCCCTCGTGCGCCAGCAGGCGTTCCACCTGCCCGAGCTTGGCGAGGGCCGGGTTGTCGAACAGTTCAACACCGTCTAGCGGCATCTGCGCTCTCCCATTCCTGACTGCCCGCCGACCTCCCCTCCGGTCCAGGGCTTCTATGTTGTGGAACCGCGCGCACGCTCCTTCATTCCCAAAGTGACGTGTCGATTGCCGTAGCGCGGCGAGTATTGCCTTTCGGGGCAAAACCACTTTGCGCGACGCACCCAGCCGCGGGTTTGGCGGGGCGAGACTGTGGCAAAGCGGCAGCAGTCAAGCGCAGCTCGTTGGCCGCGGCCAAGCGGTGCCGCGGCGTTCCTCCTTTTGACAAACCGCGGACGCCTGCCTATTGGTCTTGGCCATGAGCACGGCGTGGCATCAGCTTTTGGCGCTTCCTGCCACGCGGGAAAAGCGGGGATGGCCGGCCTACGTCGCGATCCTCGCGGTCGGGGCATTGCTGTGGCGGCTGTCCGCGACCCGGCCGGCGTCAGTGCCGCCGTGGCTGCCGTGGGATTTCTCGCCGTCGTTCTATATGGCGGCGGCGCTCACCCTGTTCTGGTTTGGTCGCGGGCTGGCGCTGACCCCGGCCGGCGAGCGGCCGGCGCTATGGCGCACCGTCGCTTTCCTCCTCGGCGTCGCGGCGATCTGGGCGGTGCTGCAGACCCGCTTCGAATACTGGTCGCAGCACATGTTCTTTCTGAACCGCATCCAGCATGTCGTGATGCACCATGTCGGGCCGTTTCTGGTGGCGCTCGGCGGCGCCGGCGGGGTGGTCCGGCGCGGCATGCCGCCGCGGTTGCGGCAAATCGCCGACAGCGCGCCCGCCGCTATTGCCTTGCGCATCGTGCAGCAGCCGGTGCTGGCGGCTGTTCTCTTTGTCGGGCTGTTTTACTTCTGGCTGGTCCCGGCGGTGCATTTCCGCGCGATGATCGACCCGCGCCTCTACGCGCTGATGAACTGGAGCATGGTGCTCGACGGCATCCTGTTCTGGTGCCTGGTGCTCGACCCGCGGCCGCGGCCGCCGGCGCGGGTGTCGTACGGAGTGCGCGCGGCATTGGCGCTCGGCGTCATGTTCCCGCAGATCGCGCTTGGCGCGGTCGTCACCTTTTCGCGCACCGACCTTTACCCGTATTACGATCTGTGCGGCCGGCTGTTTGCGACGGTCAGCCCGCTCAACGACCAGCATGTCGGCGGCATCGTGATCTGGATTCCGCCGGCGATGATGAGCGTGATCGGCCTGCTGCTTGTCGTCAATGCGCTGCGGCTGCACGAGGAAGCGACAACGGAGACCAGCGATGGTGCCGCAGCGCTCGCCAAGCTCGCCAGCAGCTGGACGGGCCGCTAGAGCGATGCGGCGGGTGACCCTCGCGGTGTGCGCGCTCATCGCGGCGGCGTGGCTCGGCGCACCGGCGTCGGCGTCGTCAAACGGGCTCGCGATCAGCGGGCAATGGTTCCGGCTGGTGATGCCGTCATTGCCGGCCGCCGGCTACTTCACCCTGTCGAACCCGACCGCCGCCCCGCGTGTGCTGGTCGCCGCCGCCTCGCCGGCCTGCGGCAGCCTGATGCTGCATCGCAGCCTCGAGCAGAACGGCGCGGAGCATATGGTCATGGTGCCGAGCGTCCCGGTCCCCGCTCACGGCAGCGTGCGGTTTATGCCGGGCGGCTATCACCTGATGTGCATGTCGCCGAGTGCCGCGATGAAGCCGGGGCAGTCGGTTCCGGTCGCCTTGCGGCTGGCCGACGGCGAGACCTTGAACGCGGATTTCCCGGTGCGCGGCGCCACGGGGAAGTAATCGGTCTGCGAGCGTCAGACCCAGCGCTCGAGCCGCGCGATCAGCCCCGGCGGATGCCGTTCCTCGACAAGGCGCTTCAGGTCGGCCGCGGTGCCGGCGACGTCGGGCGTCGTCGAGGACAGCGAGGCCACGATCAGCCGGGCCGCGCCGGTGCCGTCGAACACGTAGATCGCCGAGCTGTGGGTCACCTCGTAGGGGTGGTCTTCGCTCGCCGGCGTCGCCGAATAGACGACGCGGTAGCGCCGCGCCAAGGCCGCCAATTCGTCGGGAGTGCCGCGCAGCCCGACGATCTCGGCCCCGAAATTCCTGACGTAGGCGGCGAGCACGGGCGCGGTGTCGCGGTTCGGGTCGACGGTGACGAACAGCAGACGCACCTGGCGCGCGTCGCGGCCGAGGCGCGTCAAGACGTCGTGGACGTTCGCCAGGGTCGCCGGGCACACGTCGGGGCAGTTGGTGTAGCCGAAATAGAGTAGGACGATCCTGCCGCGATAGTCGGCCTGGGTCACCGGCTTGCCGTCGTCGCTCCGGGTCATCGCGAAGGACAGGGGCGGCAGGCTTCCCGACACGTCGATTGCGTGCCATTTGCCGCCGCCACCGCAGCCGGCGAGCAGTGCCAGCCCGAGGCACAGGACAAAAAGCCGGGCGGCGCGCGCGGTTCCGCGCCGGTCAGAGGTTGGCGAGCAGATGGTGGGCTTCGGCATAATGCAGCACCAGGGCGAGGGATATGACCGTGACGAACGCGCAGAGCGCGATACCGGCGAGCACCGTCGCGAGCCGCCGGTTTTGCCGGCGCCTCGACGGGGGTGGGAGCGCCGCCGCGGGTGACGGCGCGGCTTCGGTTGCGGCGGTCCCTTGCGGTTTCTGTTCGGCGCTCGTCGCCATCCTCCGTCAAGCCCGGTTCGGTCGCCTTCTCGGGCGGTTGCGCCCTTGGGCCGTCTTCGACTTATATGGTCGCCGGGTTGTCACCGGCGTGCGGCGGCTTGCCTCAGCGGCGGAGCCGGGTCGGGTTAGGAACTGGGAACGAGTCGCTGCATCGGCCCCGTGCGTGCTTCGAGACGCTCCCTTCGGGCGCTCCTGAGCATGACGTAGCACTCAGGTCGCATTACCGACTTTCCGCATCCTGAGGAAGTCGCCAAGCGGCTGTCACGAAGCACCCACTGCGCTAATCCAGCCGGTCTACGAGTCCTTTCACATGTTCCCAGGAGGGACGAGACGCGCTGGCTCTGGGTCATCGTCATCGGCTTTCTGGCGGGTGCGACCCCCAAGCGTTTTCTTCACGGGCCCGGCGGGTTTGTCGTGGGGGGTTCGACGACGATTTTGCCTCTCATGTAGGGGTGGATCGAGCAGATGTAGTTGTAGACGCCCGGTGCCGCGAAGGTGTGCGAAAAGCTGTCGTCGGTGTCGAGCGCCGCCGAGGCGTAGCCTCCGCCGACGTCGGCGATGCGGTGCGGGCTGTCGTCCGCGTTTTTCCAGACCACCGTCGTGCCGGCGGTCACGGTCAGGTCCGGCGGCGCGAACTTGAAGTTGTTGATCTCGATCGTCGCGGTATGCGCCGCGGCCGACACAACCGCCTCGCCGCTCGCGCCGACCGCCGGCAAGGCCGCGGCGGCGAGTGCCGCCATCCCCATTCCAAAGAGCAGCACGCCGAGCCGCCGCTGGGTCGGTTTTTGGATGTTCCGCATGGGACCGCCTCCTCAACCGACGAGCGTCGTATCGGTCAGCGCCGGGGCGCCGGTGCTGCGCGCGTAGTCGACGGTCCGCACGCCGAGATATTTGCGCAGGTCGCCGGCCGCCACCTGCTTCATCGGGCCGGGTGCCGGTGCGGTCCCCGGTGCGGGTTGCGGAAACGCGGTCGAGGCCGCGGTGTGAAACGTGACCTTTCCCTCGACTTTCTGGATGATCTGGTGGATGTGGCCGTTCAGCACGGTGACCGAGCCGAAGCGTTTGAGGTAGCTGAGTGCCTCTTGGCCGTCCTGCGTGCCCCAGCCCCATTGCGGGTGTACCGCCCAAAGCGGGACGTGGCCGAACACCACGACTGGGGTGCTGGCTGCGAGCCCCATTACATCCGCCTTGAGCCAGGCGAGC
>DATMLF010000141.1:0-3462 GCA_035570595.1 Allostellaceae bacterium | reverse complement strand
CCGGCACCTACTACCCTGGTGAGTGAAGCCGAAGAGGAACTACGCGAACAGTCCAAATCGGCGAAGGTAATCACTCTTGTCACTGAGCGGCGGCGTTCGGTTGTGGCCGCGGCCGTTCGGCGTGAGACTGGTGCGGCTCGCTAGGGAGTAACACCGGAGGCGGGGATGAGCGCACAGAACCATAATGAATTCGGCCAGCCGGTCGGCGCGCCGCTACCGGAGTGGCGGGTGCGGCCGCTGCCGCCGCGCACCGCGATCGAGGGGCGGTTTTGTCGGGTCGAGCCGCTCGACCCGACGCGCCATGCGGCGGAGCTTTTCGAGGCCAATAGTGAGGACCATGACGGCCGCTATTGGACCTACCTGCCCCACGGTCCGTACCCTTCGTTCGATCTCTACCGCGAGTACCTGGCGGCGGCGACCGGTCGCGGCGACCCGCTGGTCCACGCGATCGTCGACCGGGAAAGCGGCCGCGCGGTCGGCGTCGCGAGCCTGATGCGGATCGACCCGGCGGCGGGCGTCGTCGAGGTCGGCGGCATCAACTACAGCCCGCGGCTGCAGCGCCGGCCGGCCGCGACCGAGGCGATGTACCTGTTGATGCGGCGGGTCTTCGACGAACTCGGCTATCGCCGCTACGAGTGGAAATGCGACGCGCTCAACGCGCCGTCGCGGGCGGCGGCCCAGCGCCTCGGGTTTCGCTATGAAGGGCTGTTCCGCCAGGCGACGGTCTACAAGGGGCGCAACCGCGACACCGCCTGGTTCTCGATCCTCGACAGCGAGTGGCCGGCATTGCGCGCCGCGTTCGAAGCATGGCTCGACCCGGCGAATTTCGACGCCAAAGGGCATCAGCGCCACACCCTGCAAACCTTTCGGCGACCCGGCTAGGATCAGTCGTCTCTCCAACGAATCCCACGTCAGCATCCCTGACGCAATCCATGCCCACCGCCGGCCGACGGGCGCGGCCTTTGGCCGGCCCAAGGATATGCGTGGATGGCCCCAGGCACATCGATGCCGTGAGGGGGCCATCCGCCCCATCAAGCCCCGGCAAGGCATGCTACAAATTGTAGAACCAGTATCGACACTCGATCCTGCAGGGTAGCAATCACTGACCGGACAGCCGTAGGACGAGCCCGGTGATGGCGATTGGGGGTCACCGCTGCACCCCTTGAGTGCGGCGAAGCATCGGTGTCGGTGGGTGCGGTATGCCGGAGAGGAGGACGGGCAAATGAGCGGCGCGCGCGGTGCGGACGAAAAGCAGTTTCGGCTCGAGGAGGCGACGATCGACGACTTGCACCGGGCGATCCGCGCCGGCGAAACGACGCTCGTCGCGATGGTGCGGCAGTATATCGATCGCGCCCGCGCCTATAACGGCGTCGCCAGCATGCTGGTGACCGAGGATGGTGCGGCGGCGCCGGAGGCGGTGGGCGCAGTGCGGGCAGGGGCACCGCTGCGCTTTCCGACCGCGACTGTCGCGGCCCGGGCGATCTTCCCCGATCTCGATAAATATGTGGGTCCGCCGCTGGAGTTCGGGCATATGGAGGCGACCGCCTCCGATCCCGCGGTGCAGCAGCAATACGGCATGATCGCCGGCATCCCGGGCGGCGGCCAGCTGAACGCGCTTGCCACGTTGAACATCCGCGGCGAGCGCTCGGTGACCTGCCGCGGCGACTTCGACCGCCATCCCTCGCGCGGGCCGCTGCCGCCGGGCGCGCCGCCGGTCTGCGAGCACTTTCGTCGTCTGCCGGACGCGCTCGAACATGCCGCCGAGCTCGACGCCCGCTACGGCGCCAACCCTGACCTCGACGAAATGCCGATGTACGGCGTGGTCTTTTCGTTCAAGGACCCGTTCGACACCAAGGACATGCGCACGACCGCCGGTGGCGACGCGGCCTATGACATCGATTTCCCGGCGCGCGATCACGTCCTCGTCGAGCAGTTGCGCAACAAGGGTGCGATCATTTTCGCCAAGGCCGTGTGCACCGAATACAACGGCCGCGCCGGCAACCCCGGCGGCCGTCACCAGCCGGACAAGGTGCTCCCTTCGACCTTGGGCTACCAGCGCTCGAGCTGGGCCGGCAACCCGGCCAACCCCTATGACACGACCCGCGCCGCCTCGCTCGGCTCGTCCTCGGGGTCGGGCGTCTCGGTCAGCGCCAATCTCGTCATGGCGAGCCTCGGCGAGGAGACCCGCGCCTCGACCCGCGGCCCCGCCAACCACAACGCCGTGGCATTGATCCTGCCGCACAAGGCGATGCTCGGTTTCAACGGCGGGGCGATCGGTGCCGACATCTATTGCGACCGCAGCGGCATCATGGCGCGCACGATCGGCGACTGCGCCCGGGTGCTCGACGCGCTGAAGGACCCCGAGCGCGGCTATTACGATCCGCGCGACCCCTATACGACGGTGCCGCGCGCGTCGGTCTTGGCCGGCGGGTACGCATGCCACGCCGCGGTCTCGGGGGCGGCCGGTGCGCTCAACGGCCGGCGCATCGGGGTGATCCGCGAGTCGATGCTGGCGCGCCCCGGCGAGAGGGCGACGGTGCCGATCACGACCGCCGCGGCGGCTGAGATCAAGGCCGTGCTCGGCGACCGGCTGGGCGCGACTTTGGTCGAATCGGCCGACCCATTGTGGCAGCGCGACCCCGAGATCGAGCGGATGAACCCCGATTTCCGCGGCGCGCTGGCGCGACTGGTGCCGGTGTTCATGCCCGACCTCTTGTTCCGGCTCGGCCCCGACGGCACGCCCGTTTTCAAGGAATTCGCCGCGGCGATCCGCCCGACCGAGTTCACGCCCGGCAAGGTGTTTGGGTCGGGCCGGATGGCGCCGATCGACTACCTGGTGGAGCTCGCCGAGGGGCATGTCGAGCCGCCCATCAACCTCGACATCGCGACGGTCCAGAACCAGGAGCTGGCGATGTCGTTCCGCTTTCACATCCCGCAATACCTGTCGCGGCGGGCGGCGGATTGGCGGGCGCTCGGCTTTTCCGAGACCCTGGCCGATTTTGCGGCGCTCAACGCGCGCTCGAAATTCTGGGGCGACGACGGGCGCGCCGCGTTCAGGAACTGGGAGGAGGTCGCCGACCCGCGCAACCCGTTGGGCGGCCGCCAGGGCGTCGACGAGCGCATCATGCTGCGCGAGTTGCTGAGGCGGGTCGACATGATGGTGATTCTCGAAAACCGCCTCGACGCGCTGGTGCGGCTGCACACGCCGTTGCCGCCGGCCAAGATCGGCGGCGCGCACGACCCGCTCGGCGGCCCGTCCAACCTGCGGCTCGAGACCTTTTACGGCCCAAACGCCGGCCTGACCGAGGTGCTGATCCCGGCGGGCTACGTGACGACCGTGTGGGACCCCCTCTTCGCGCTCAGCCCCGACCACACCCGCTACATCCCGCTCGCGGCCGATGCCCCAACCGAATTGCCGCCGCCCGGCCTGCCCTTCTCGCTCGTCTTCCGCGCTGAGCCGGG
>DATMLF010000140.1:0-39801 GCA_035570595.1 Allostellaceae bacterium | reverse complement strand
GGCGTCGTCGGGTCGGTGAACGAGGTGTGCGGCATAAACCGCGCGCGCCCGTCGGTCTTGGTGTCGGCGATCTTGAGCAACAGCGCCTGCTCCCGCTTCATTTCCGGCACGTAATACCATTCGTGCGCCGGGTTCCATGTCACCGAATAGGTCTCGCCGACCCGTTCGCGATAGACGAGGTCCGACGCCACCAGGTCTTTGGGGTCGACGGTGCGCGCATCGCACACCGCGAGCGGCGCGTCCTGCAGCGGCCCGCGGGTCGGCCGCCACAGATTGATCACCTGGACACGGCCCTTCAGCAATTCGTCGGCCTCGTCGGGCAGCAGGTCGCGGACCCGCTGCGGGGCGGAGCGCGCGGTGTGGTCGACGTGGACGCGGGTCGCCGGCTGGCGCGGGCCGCCGGCCGACCGGTCGACATGCCCCGTCACGCGGCGGCGCTGCAGGTGGTCGAAGATAAAGACGCGGCTGGCGCCGGTGACGTCGGCGATAAAGCGCTCCGCCTCCGGGTAGTAGACCCGCCGCACCTCGTCGTCGTCCCAGAAATCCTTGACCGCGGTCTTTTGCTCGACGAGCGCAAAGCCCTGCCGGTCGAGCGCGATCTCCGAGGCGACCGGCCGCATGTCGCGGATGCGCACGACGTGCGGGTCGGTCGCCATGTTCGAGCGGAACTCGCCGGGCTCGACCTCATAGGCGTAATAGCGCGGCCGCTCGGCCATCGGCTTCAAATAGTTCAGCTCGGCCTCGACATAGGGCAGTTCGGCGATGCTCATGACTTCTTCTCCTGCTCGCTGGGGTTGATGATGGCCTGATCCTAGTAAAAAGGGAACCTGATTTGCGGCGGCAGACCCGAGCCCTCGGGCGGCGGCGCGCTCGACACGAGGTGTTCCAGCCAGCCGGCAACCACGTCCCGGACGCGCCGCCGCGCCGGGTGCGGCGACAAGTTGCGACGCGATTTGCCGACGATCTGGTCGAGCTCGTCGATGACCCGGGCCGCCGGGGCAGTGCCGGTCGCCGGCATTCGCGTGATCTCTTGTGTCGGCATTACATCCTCCAGAACGGTTTGTTAGCCAGAAACTCGGCCTCGGCGCGGCTGATGCCGATGTCGGCCAGCATGCGGTCGTCGAGTGCCGCGAGCGCCGACCGGTCCTTCGCCCGCCGGCGCCACGCGCGCAGCCAGGCCATCATTCGCGCAACCATGCCCTTGGTCGCGCGCCGCCGCGGGCGCCTCCGAACCGCGGCGGCCGCCTTTCCCGCAGCCGCAAAAGGGATCGCCGTCATTTCAAAACCTCTAAACTGTGCAAACGCGCGATGGCGCTTGCGGATAACCCCGATGGCACTTAGATGCTGGCTGCGGCCTCGATCCGCAAACGAGAGTTTCTCAGTCCGGATTTAGTATTTCTCATATATCAATGAATGACCGCCTGCCGCCCTTGTCGGCCTTGCGCGCCTTTGAGGCCGCCGCCCGCCAGATGAGCTTCAGCAAGGCGGCCGAGGAGCTGTTTGTCACCCCGGCCGCGATCAGCCACCAGATCCACGCGCTCGAGCAGGAACTCGGCGTGACCCTGTTTCATCGGCTGAACCGGTCGGTCGAATTGACCGCCTCGGCGCGGGTGCTGCTGCCCGGGCTGTCGGAAGCCTTTGCCGGCATTCGCGCCTCGGTGGGGCGGCTGCGCGCGCACAACGACACCGGCAGCCTGACGGTGACCGCCTCGCCGTCGTTTGCCGCCAAGTGGCTGGTGCTGCGGCTGCACCGGTTTCAGCAGCGCTGCGCCGAGGTCGACGTGCGGATCTCGGCGACCGACGAGGTCGTCGACCTGGGCAAGGGCGATTTCGACGTCGCGATCCGCTACGGCGCCGGGCACTACCCCGGGCTCGACGTCGAACTGTTGTTCACAAACGAGGTGTTCCCGGCGTGCAGCCCGCAACTGCTGGCGGCCGGCCCGCCGCTGCGCATCCCGGACGACTTGCGCCGCCACGCGCTGATTCACGACCACGCGGTCGAGCGCGACCCGCTGGTGCCGACCTGGCCGATGTGGCTGAAGGCCGCCGGGGTCAAGGATTTGCCGGCGACCGCCGGCCTCAGCTTTAACAACATGAGCCTGGCGCTCGACGCGGCGATCGCCGGCCACGGGGTGGTGTTGGCCTACAGCACGATCGCCGCCGCCGACATCGCCGCTGGCCGGCTGGTGCGGCTGTTCTCGCTCGCACTGCCGGACCAGTTTTCCTATTACATCGTGACCGCGCCCGGCGCCCTCGAACGGCCCAAGGTGCGCGCCTTCCGCGACTGGCTGCGCGAGGAAGCCGCCGGCCGGCCGAGCACCGCCTCGACGCCGGCCGGCGCCGGGTTGTCCGCGGCAGCTAGCCCATTGTCGAGTTGAAGGCGCCGCCGTCGAGCAACAGGTTCTGGCCGACGATAAAGCCCGAGGAGGCGGCGCACAAAAAGGCGCAGGCGTCGCCAAACTCGGCCGGGTCGCCGACCCGCCCCGCCGGGTTCGCCTGGCCGCGCTTGGCCAACAGCTCCTCGAACGAGATGTTTTGCCGCCGCGCCTCGTATTCGATGCCGGAGCGCAGCCGGTCGGTCAGAAACGGGCCGGGCAAGAGGCCGTTGACCGTGACGTTGTACTTTGCCACCTGGCGCGCGAGCCCGGCGCAAAACGCGGTCAGCCCGGCGCGCGCGCCGTTCGACATGCCGAGATTGGGGATCGGCGACTTGACCGAGCCCGAGGTGATGTTGACGATCCGGCCAAAGCGGCGTTCGCACATGCCGTCGACCACCGCCTTGATCAGCATGATCGGGGTCAGCATGTTGGCGTTGACCGCCTTTTGCCAGTCGTCGACCGACCACTCGCGAAAGTCGCCGTGCGGCGGCCCGCCGCAATTGTTGACCAGGATGTCGGGGTTCGGGCAGGCGGCGAGTGCCGCGGCGCGCCCGGCCTCGGTCGAGATGTCGCCGGCGACCGGGGTCACCTTGGCGCCGGTTTCCTGGCGGATCGCCGCGGCGGTTTCCTCGAGGGTCTCGGCCGTGCGCGCGGTGATCGTCAGCTCGACCCCGGCGCGGCCGAGCGCCGTCGCGCAGGCTCGCCCGAGCCCCTTGCTTGCCGCGCAAACGAGCGCCTTGCGCCCGGCTATCCGCAAATCCAGCATGTCGTCCTCCGGGTAGTGTCTTGGTGCCCGCGGTAGATTATCGCTACGGCGACGGTGTACCCTGAACGGGTCCCACGGGGCGATCGGAAAGAATGGCATGACAGGCGCGGGAATGAAGCTGACCCTGATCCTCGACCCGGCCTCGGCGGGTGTCCGCGCCAGCCTGGTCGAGGAATGGGACGAGTTCGGCCGCGCCGAGCGGATGGAGCCGATGGTTCGCCATTTCGACGCGGACGAAGAGGCGATCCTGTGGGGCCGCGCGTTGGCGCGCCGGCGCGGGCTCGGCCAGATTTTCCTGACCGACAACCGCAAGACCGGCGCGCGCTGAAGCCGGCGCCGCGCGGCCTCAAGGCGGCCTCAATAAGGCTGGTAGGGCGGCGGCGCACCGTAGCCCGGCGGGCCTGGTGGCGCGCCGTAGCCGGGCGGCCCCGACGGCGGGCCGTAACCCGGGCCGGCATAGGGCGGCGCCCCAGGCGGCGGGGCAAAGCCCGGCACCCGGTTGCCGCGGGCCTGCATGCACTCGCCGTACATGACGTCGTATTGCTGCTGCAGCGACATCTGCGCGTAGGCCGAGCCGCCGGCGCCGTAAACGGTCCCGGCCGCCGCACCCGAGGCCGCGCCGATCGCGGCCCCTCGGCCGCCGCCGATCGCCGCGCCGAGCCCGGCGCCGAGCGCCGTCCCGATGATCGCGGTCCCGACCGCCTGGTTGTTGGCGGCGGCGGCCGCGTTGGCGGTGGCCGAGCCGGCGTATTGCGAGCAGTAGCTCTGGTCGGCGTTGAAGGCGTCGAACGACTTGCCGGGCCCCGGCGCCACCGGGATCGTCGGGCCGGGCGGCGGCGCGACACAGGCCGCGAGCGTGGTCGCGAGCGCCAGGGCGCTGACGGCGCGGGGATCGAAACGTTTCATGTTCACGTCCTGTTCGATTAACGCGGAGCGATCTTGCGGCGGCGGCCGTGTTGCGAGCAAGCGATAAGAATGTTCACGTCAAGTTATCGGCAGCAGCCGGGCTCCCCGACGGCGCGTCCGACCGCTCGGCGAACTCGGGCATGATTTCGCGGGCGAAGGTGCGCAGCGCCGTCAACGAGCCGCCGACATCGATGACCATCACATATTCGACGCCGCCCGCCTGCAGCCGCTTGAGCCGGCCGACGATCTCCTCGGGCGGGCCGATCAGCGCGTCGGTTTCGGTCGCGCGCCGCATCTCCTCGGGCGACATCGCCTTGCGTGGTCGGCCGAGGGTCGGCGAATCCCCGGTCGGCGACAATGAGAGCTGCTGGACATTTCTCATAAAGGCCATGCGCAGCTCGTGCGCCGCGTCGCGCTCGGCGGGCGTCCTTGCGATGTGCAATGCCCGGGTCAGGCCGACGCTCATCGGGTCGAATTGCCGGCCCTGCGCTTCGACCGCCTTGCGGTAGATCCCGATGTTCTCGGCGACGAGCTCCGGGCTCCCGGCCTGACCGAGGAGCAGGTTGAAGCCGCCTTCGGCCGCGGCGCGGATCGATTGGGCACTCTGCGCCCCGACCCACAATGGCGGATGCGGCTTTTGCACCGGCGCCGGCTCGATGACCACGTCCTCGTAATGCCAGCGCTTGCCGTGGTGCGAGAAGCGGCCGTTGGCGGTCCACGCTTTGCGCAGGAATTCGACGGCCTCGTCATAGCGCTCGCCGGCTTCCTCCATCGGCATGCAAAAGCCGTGAAACTCGCCCCAGCGATAGCCCTTGCCGATCCCGAGGTCGAGTCGGCCGCCGGACAACAAATCGAGCGTCGCCGCCTGCTCGGCGAGCAATGCCGGGTTGTGCCACGGCAGCACCAGCACCGCGGTGCCAAGCCGGATGCGCGTCGTCCTTGCCGCGAGATACGTCAGAAAGTTCAGCGTCGCCGAGATCTGCCCAAACCCGGTGAAATGATGCTCGACGAGAAACACGCTGTGAAAGCCGAGCGCTTCGGCTTCGCAGATGTAGTCGACGTAGTCGGTGTAGATCCGGCTGTCGCTCGCCTGCTCGCCGAGCTCGGTGCGCGCGCCGCCAAACAACCCAAAACGCATGATGCAATCCCTTTATTGGACTAGAACATCCCAGTGGTCCGATCGAAACGCTTGGCCCCCAAGCGTTTCGTGAATCGGCCCACCAGATCAATAGGTGGGTGGTGTGATTCAGCCAACGGATCGGAATCATCCGTTGGCATCGCACCACCAGGGCCACGCAACGGGGCGCGGAAGATGGCGGCGGACGACGGAAAACGTGGGTCGGCGGGCGGGACCGCCGAAGCGGCGCGGCTCGCCGCAACCGGCAAACAGGCGCCGTGGCGCCGCTGGGGTCCCTACCTCAGCGACCGGCAATGGGGCACGGTGCGCGAGGATTACAGCCCGTACGGCACCGCCTGGGAATACCTGACGCACGATCAGGCGCGCAGCCGCGCCTATCGCTGGGGCGAGGACGCGATCGGCGGGTTTGGCGACAACCGGCTGTTGCTGTGCCTCGGCCTTGCCTTGTGGAACGGCAAGGACCCGATCCTCAAGGAGCGGCTGTTCGGGCTTACCAACGCCGAAGGCAACCACGGCGAAGACGTGAAGGAGCTTTATTACCATCTCGACGGCACGCCGACCCATTCCTACATGCGCATGCTCTATAAATATCCGCAGGCGGCTTTCCCCTATTCTCAGCTGGTCGAGGAGAACCGGCGGCGCGGCCGGGATTATCCGGAATTCAAATTGGTCGACACCGGGATTTTTGCCGAAGACCGGTATTTCGACGTCGAAATCGAATATGCCAAGGCCGACCCCGAGGACATCCTGATGCGGGTCACCGTCCATAACCGGGCGGCCGAGCCGGCCTTCGTGCACGTGCTGCCGCAGCTGTGGGCGCGCAACATCTGGTCCTGGGAACCCGACTCGATGCGGCCGCGGCTCCTGGCGCGCGGCGACGGGATCTCGGTCGACCATCCCCGGCTGTCGCCGATGCGGCTCGTCTGCGACGGCCACCCCGATTTTCTGTTTTGCGACAACGACACCAACGTCCGGCGGCTGTGGGGGCAGGAAGCGCCGGGGCAGTATTTCAAGGACGGCATCAACGATTACCTCGTCAACGGCGACCGCGGCGCCGTCAACCCGGCGCGGCTCGGCACCAAGGCCGCCATCCATTATCGCCTCAGCTTGCCGGCCGGCGGGGAAGGGCGGCTGCGGCTGCGGCTGACGCACGACCGCGCGGCCGCGGGGTTCGACGAATTCGACGCCATCTTCGAGCGCCGCCGCGCCGAGGCCGACGAGTTCTTTGCCGCCCTGCAGCGCGACATCGACGACCCCGACACGCGCCGGGTCCACCGCCAGGCGCTCGCCGGCATGATGTGGACCAAGCAGTTCTACCACTACGACGTCCCCCAGTGGCTGGACGGCGACCCGCTGCAGCCGCCGCCCCCCGAATTGCGCAAGCACGGCCGCAACAGCGACTGGCGGCACCTCAACAACGCCGACGTCGTCTCGGTGCCGGACAAGTGGGAATATCCGTGGTACGCCGCCTGGGACCTCGCGTTCCATGCGGTGATTCTCGCCCGCGTCGACCCGGCCTACGCCAAGCGCCAGCTGCTGCTGCTGACGCGCGATTGGTACATGCACCCGAACGGCCAGCTGCCGGCGTACGAATGGGCGTTTGGCGACGTCAACCCGCCGGTGCACGCCTGGGCGGCATGGCGCGTCTACGAGATCGACCGCGAGCAGCATGGCGGCGAGGGCGACCAGCCGTTTCTCGAACGAGTGTTCCACCGGCTCATGCTGAATTTCACCTGGTGGGTGAACCGCAAGGACGCCGAAGGCCACAACATCTTCCAGGGCGGCTTTCTCGGTCTCGACAACATCGGGATTTTCGACCGCAGCGCGCCGTTGCCGACCGGCGGCACGATCAACCAGTCGGACGGCACCGCCTGGATGGCGATGTACACGCTCAACCTGATGCGCATCGCCCTCGAGCTGGCGCTGAAGGACCGCGTCTACGAGGACATCGCCGCCAAATTTTTCGAGCACTTTCTCTATATCGCGGAGGCGATGACCAACATCGGCGGCAACGGCATCGGGTTGTGGGACGAGGCCGACGAGTTCTATTACGACGTCCTGCACCTGCCCGACGGCGAGCGCATCCCGCTGCGGCTGCGGTCGATGGTCGGGCTGATCCCGCTGTTCGCCGTCGAGGTGCTGGATGCCTCGGTGTTCGCGCAACTGCCCGAGTTCAGCGAGCGGGCGCACTGGTTCCTCGAGCACCGCCCAAAGCTGGCGCGGCTCGTCTCGCGCTGGCGCGACCCCAACGCCGGCGAGCTTCATCTGCTCTCGCTGCTGCGCGGCCACCGCATGAAGCGCCTGTTGAGCCGCATGCTCGACGAGACCGAGTTCCTGTCGGACTACGGGGTGCGCTCGCTCTCCAAGCACCACGAGAAAAATCCGTACGTGTTTGAGCATGCCGGGAACCAGATCAGCGTCCACTACGTGCCCGGCGTCGGCGCGAACCAGGTGTTCGGCGGCAATTCCAACTGGCGCGGCCCGATCTGGTTTCCGGTCAACTATCTGCTTATCGAGTCGTTGCAGCGCTTTCACAGCTATTACGGTGACGACTTCAAGGTCGAATGCCCGGTCGGCTCCGGCAACCTGCTGCATCTGGGGGAGGTGGCGGCCGAGTTGTCGCGGCGGCTGTGCCGGCTGTTTCTGCGCGACGAGACCGGCCGGCGCCCGGTTTTTGGCGACTCGCCGATCGAGCAGCAGAACCCGCACTTTCGCGACCACCTGCTGTTCTACGAGTTTTTCGACGGCGACACCGGCAAGGGCCTCGGCGCCTCGCACCAGACCGGTTGGACCGCGCTCGTGTCGCTGCTGCTGCGCACCTACCCCAGCGCCCGCACCGCCGATGAGGCGAGCCCGCCGCCGCCGGTCGAGGCCGCCCTGCCGGAGCCGGCGGGCGCACGCTGACCCCGGGTCACGGGTCATGACCGACCCGCTCGACCGGCTGTCGCCGATCCGCTTTGGCCGCGCGATTTGCGGCGAGCTCGCTGCCGCCGAGCGCCGTGAGTGGTGGCTCGCCGACGGCCGTGGCGGGTATGCCGGCGGCACCGTGGCGCAAACGCTGACGCGGCGCTATCACGGGCTGCTGGTGGCGCCGGTCGACCCGCCGCTTGGCCGCGTGCTGGTGCTCGCCAAGGCGGATGCGCGGCTCGTCATGGGCGATGTCGAAGCGCCGCTGTTCACCAACCGCTGGGCGAGCGGCGCGGTCGAGCCGCGAGGGTATCTGGCGCTCGAAAGTTTTCATCTCGACGGCACCGTCCCGGTGTGGCGTTTTGCGTTCGGCGACCGAATCGTCGAGGAGCGGGTCTGGATGGAGCCCGGCGCCGACATCGTCTACGTCGCGTGGCGGCTCGTCGGCGAAGCGCACGGGGCGACGCCGCGGATCAGCGTCACATTGCTCGCCAACGGCCGCGACCATCACGGCGACAGCTGGCCCGAGGGGGTTGCGCCGCGGATCGCGGTCGACGGCGCAACGCTGGCGATGACCGTGCCGGGCCGGTTCGAGCTCCATGTCGCGGCGACCGGCGGTACGGTCGTGCCACGCGGCGGCTGGTATCGCGATTTCGATCTTCCGGTCGAGCGCGAGCGCGGCCTCGGCGACCGCGACTCGCATTTCCATGCCGGCGATCTCGACCTGCCGCTGCCGGCGCAGCAATGGGCCGGGTTCGCTGCCGGCCTCACCCCGCAGAGCGCGCCCGATCTCGAAACCGCGTTGGCGCGGCGGCGCGCCCATGATCGCGCGGTGCTGGCGCAAGCACTCGCCGCCGACCCGGTCTTCGAGCAGGCGCCCGGCTGGGTCATGCGGCTGGTGCTGGCGGCGGACGCCTTTGCGATCGCCCGCCCGCTGCCCGACCTGCCGCAGGGGCGGTCGGTCATCGCCGGCTACCCGTGGTTCGGCGACTGGGGTCGCGACACGATGACGGCGCTGCCGGGGCTGTGCCTGGCGACCGGGCAGTTCGAGACGGCCCGGCTGATCCTCGAAACCTTCGCCCGTTTTGTCGACCAGGGCATGCTGCCGAACGTCTTCCCCGGCGCCGGGGCGACGCCCGAGTACAACACCGCCGACGCCAGCCTGTGGTTTATCGAGGCATGGCGCGCCTATGTCGCGGCGAGCGGCGACGAGGCGGCGCTGCGGCGCAATTTTCCGGTGTTGGCCGACATCGTCGCCTGGCATCTCAAGGGTACGCGCTACGGCATCGCCGTCGACCCCGCGGACGGGCTTCTTTATGCCGGCGAGCCCGGCATGCAGCTGACCTGGATGGACGCGCGGGTGGGCGGCCGGGTGGTGACACCGCGGATCGGGAAGCCCGTCGAGATCAATGCGCTGTGGTACAACGCGCTCGCCGCGATGACCGGGATGGCCGAGCGCGCCGGGGCGTCGGCGGACCCTTACCGTGCGGCGGCGGTACTGGCGCGGGCCGGGTTCGCCCGCTTTGCCCGGCCCGACGGGCGCGGGCTCTACGATGTTCTCGACGGCCCGGACGGAGCCGACGCCAGCCTGCGGCCGAACCAGATCTTCGCCGTCAGCCTGCCCGCGAGCCCGCTCGAGCCGGAAATCCAGCGCACGGTGGTCGAGCGCTGCGGCGCGGCGCTCGTGACCTCCTACGGCTTGCGCTCGCTGGCGCCAGGCGCGCCGGGTTACCGCGGCGGCTGCAGCGGCACGGTCGAGGAGCGCGACGGCGCCTATCACCAAGGCACGGTGTGGGCATGGCTGCTGGGCCCGTGGGCGGTGGCGCATTACCGGATTTATCGCGACGCCGCCGCGGCGCAGCGGTTTCTGGAGCCGATCGGCGACCATCTCCGCGATGCCGGGCTCGGCCAGGTCAGCGAGATCTTCGACGGCGACCCGCCGCACACCCCGCGCGGCTGCCCGGCGCAAGCCTGGTCGGTCGCCACGATCCTCGAAGCCTGGCAGCGCCTCGAGCACGCCAAGTTTTCGACAGCCCAACTTGACCCGTTCACGCGCTGTTGACCCCGGATGCCGCGTCGGGGCGGTAGTCTTGCGCTATGACAAAGGCCCTCGCCGCTTTGGTTGTGCTGTGCCTCGCTCTCGCGGGCGCCAGCGCCACCATGGCCGGGGGGCGGCCGATCGTCGTCGAACTGTTCACGTCGGAAGGCTGCTCGTCCTGCCCGCCGGCCGACGCGCTGCTCGCCGAACTGGCGTCGCGGCCCGACATATTGGCGCTGTCGTTTCACGTCGACTACTGGGACCGGCTCGGCTGGAAGGACCCATTTTCGAGCGCCGCCGCGACCGCGCGCCAGCAGCGTTACGCCGAGCTTCTGGGAATCGGCAACGTCTACACGCCGCAGGTCGTCGTCGACGGCCGTTGGCAGGCGGTCGGGTCGGACCGCGGCGAGGTCGAGCGCGCGTTGGCGGCGGCCGCCAGCGCGCCGGCCGCGCCGCTGCGGCTTGCCGTCACCGACGGCCGCGCGCATGTCACGCTCGGACCGGGCGCCGATGCCGCCGATGCCGGAGCCGCCGCGGTGCTGCTGGTCGCGTTCGATCGCCGGCATGTCGACTCGGTCGCGCGGGGTGAAAACGAGGGCCGCACCCTGACCCATGTCGACGCGGTCCGCGGCTTTGCCGAGATCGGCGGCGTCGACCGCAAGACCGGGGCGCTTGACGCGCCGGCGCCGTGGCATGCCGACCGCCTCGCCGCCATCCTGCACGCGCCCGACGGCCGGGTTCTCGGCGCCGCCGTCGCCGATTTGAACGGGCCGTGACGGCGACGGCTGGCCCCGGCTTCCCCGGGGTGAGAAGATCGCGAAGACCGCCGTCCGGAGACCGCATATGGAAATCGACCGCCTCGACCACCTGGTGCTGACCGTCGCCGACATCGACCGCACCTGCGCGTTCTACACCCGTGTTTTAGGGATGGAGGTCGTCCAGTTCGGCGAGGGGCGCACCGCGCTCAAATTCGGCCGGCAAAAGATCAACCTGCACCCGGCCGACCGGGTCCCCGGCCTCGTCGCCGACAGGCCGACCCCGGGCTCGGGCGACCTGTGCTTTATCACCGCGACGCCGCTCGCCGAGGTCATCGCCCATCTCGCGCAATGCGGCGCGCCGGTCGTTGCCGGGCCGGGGCCGCGCGCGGGTGCCGTCGGCACGATCCAGTCGGTCTATATTCGCGATCCCGACCAAAACCTGGTCGAGATCTCGAACTACTGAACGGGGCGTTATTGCTGGCGGGGTCGTCGCGGCGTCCAAGACGTAGATCCCGGAACAAGTTTACGGCTGTCCTATTCCGCAGCCGTCATGACCGGACTTGTTCCGGTCACCCACGTACCCGCGTCAGAGCCGAAAAAGGCGTGGATCACCGGGACGAGCCCGGTGATGACGACTGGGCGTGGAGGCATTAGGCTGTCGCGCAATCCGCTTCACTCAACCGGACAGCCGCGAGACAAGTCCGGCCATGACAACTATGGGAATTATCTTTTGATGTGCAGTTGAACGCAGCATCTGCTGATAGAGACTTTCTCGAGACAACCCAAGAACGCGGTGCCCGGACTTGATCCGGGCATCCACGTCTTCCCGGCAGGGACACATCCGCACTATGTGGTGGGGCAAACCGCATTAGAACTTGATGCGGACTTTGCCGATCACGGTTTGCTGGGTCCCGTAGATGTCGGCGACGGCTTCCCGCTGGCCCCAGACATATTCGACGCCGGTGTCGATGAACGCGACCGGGCTCCAGATCAGGTTGACGTGAACCGTCTCCAACTGCCGGTTCGCGACTGTCGACTCGAGCGGGCCGAGCAGTTGCGAGTTGTTGTCGTACTGGGCGTACCCGTAGGCCAGGGTCGACCGCAGGTTCGGCAGCCACCAATGCTGGTAGCCGACGGTTCCGCCGATTTCGAAGACCGGATGGATCAGGATGTTGGATGCCGCGGAGAGCCCGGTGCAGGTCGCGGTCGGCGTCGCGCAGGACGTAGGCCCGATCATGTTGGTTGCGAGGCCCGCGTTAAAGCTGTCGCTGATGTAACGGCCGATGCCGGTGCCGGCCGTGACCTGCCACTGAATGTCGTCCTTGCCCCAGCCGAACCAGCCGGGCCTCACGTCGCCGGAGACGCCGCCGCCATACCCGAGAAACTGCTGGCTGACGAACTTGCCGTCGTTGATTTCGAGGTCGCGAACGACACCGCGGAAGTCGACATGCCCCCAGGGCTGCGACCAGTAAGAGGCGAAGGTAAGGTCGGGCGCCGGGCTCTTGGTGATATTGCTGCTGACGGCGCAGGTCGAGGTGTTGGTAAAGCCCGGCGTCAACGTTGCGGCACTGGCGCCGTTGACGACGCCGTTGGCGACACAGCCATTCGTCGATGCGCCCGATACGCTGTTCGAGACCGGGTTCTGCGACAGGTTGGTATCGGTCTGGAGCAGCCCGCCCGGCGTCAGCACATCCGTCTCGGGGGCTTCGGCCGCCGCCGAGAAGGCACTGCCCCACGGGCCGGCGTAGGTGTAGCGGACCTGCGGGATGCGCACCACGCCGGCTTCGCCGGCCGGGCCGCCAAAGTCGAGCGTCTCGGGGTTCGCGTCGGGGTCGGCGAAGTTCGAATTCGCCTGCCCGGCGAGGAGGCCGCCTAGGGTGCCGTAAGCATAGCGCAGGCGCGGCACCAGGCTGTCCGAGACGTGGCTCGCATTGTTGGTGCTGAAATTGTTCGAGCCGGCAAAGTCGAATTCGATAAACGTGCGGCTTTCGCCCCACGGGGTCGGGGTGCGGGTTTCGACGTTGAGCCGCGACTCACGCGGGCTCTCGGAAAAGATGCTGTTGCCGCGCGAATACGCGGTCTGCACCGGCACCAGGCTTCCCTTGGTCGGGAAACCGGGGACCGTTTGGCCGTGCACGTCGAGCGGATTTCCCCCTAGATTGCCGGTGACGCCGACCGTCGTGGTCGCAGTGCCGTTCGCCGGGCCGCCCTGGATCCAGTAGTCGAGGGTCTCGTCGACAAAGCCGCCGACGCGGATCGAAGTGTCGGTGCCGGGGATCAAAAACGACCGCGGAAAGCTGCCGCCGACCATTCCCTGACCCGGCACCGCTGCGGTGCCGTAGGCGGTGGGCCCGGTTGTGCTCGGCTCGGCAAAGGTCGCGGGCAGCTGCGCCTGCTGCTGGGCTTGCGCCAGCTGGTCGATCCGCTGCTGGAGCAGCTGCTGGTTGGCGCGCAGATCGGCGAGCTCGTCAGCGCGCGCGCCGCAGAGGCCCGCCAGCAACCCCACCGCGGCGGCAAACCCGCCAAAGGCGGCCGAATGGCCGAGACGTCGTTTTCTGATCATTGCTCCCCCAAAATCTAGGGTTGAGGCAAGCGGTGTGGGCGCACCTGCTTGTCACTCGCGCAATGATAGGGGTGGCCAACCTCCGAGCAAGCGTGCTTTAGGCCAATCGTGTGATTTCACCGCAGCGTGTCTAAATTCCCACATTGGTATTCATAAACTTGAAATATATCGATATCATGATCAACACTCATGCGCGTTACCGATCGTGAGATTGCCAAAAATGCGGACGAAACCGCTAACCAGCTGGGCGAAAAAAGACCAGAATCGCGGGTCCGCTCGCTGCTCGGTTGGGCAGCACGAAGGGCCATCCGACTGATTTAAGACGCGCCAACGTCATCCTGGACTGGCCCGACGACGGCCCCGGTGAAGAGAACGCCGGCGCGGAAGAACGGGCCTCGAACGGGCCCTCGAAGGCGCGCCCGAACAGGAAAAGCCCAACCCGGGGAGCGCGTTGACCGCAAGACGCCGCGGCACCGCCGGGGTCGCCCGCCACCGCGGGACCGGCGGTCGTCGTTACATCGGCGCTTTGAGGCAGCCCGCCAGTGCTGCCGGCGTCCGCCGCGATCGCGTCAAGGGGCCGGGAGAAACGGGACGAGGCTCTTCAACCGCGCCGACCAACGGTGCCGGCCGAGCTCGCGGCGGACGACGGCATGGTCGCGCACCCAGTTCAGCTGCAACGCGCGCCGCGGCCCGAGAAATGGCCGGTGGCCGTGGAACGAGCGCTCGCTGCGGCGAAACGCCAGCATCGTGCCGGCGAGCGGGACGACCTCGCGCGCGTAATCCTCGAGGTCGTCGGGGCCGCGCAACAGCCGCAGCCGGCCGTCGGCATGCTCCCATACCGGGTTCATGTAGAGCAGCAGCGTGATGATCTTGGTTTCGGAGTCGGTGTGGATTTGCCCGTCCTTGGCGTCGCCCATGCCGCGCACGGTCAGCAACGTCGGCCGCCCTTCGAGGTCGACGGCAAACTTGTCGCCGATCGCGTCGCCGAGCTCGGGCCCGGTCAGCGCGGCGACCAGCCCTGCAAAAACCGGCCCGCATCTGAGGCTCTCGACCGGGTAGCTGCCGGACCCACGGACCCGCGGGAACTCGCCGACGATCTCGCCGAGTGCCTCGCCGCGGACGAAATTTTCGACGACGACGAAGTCGAACGGGTCGCGCTCGAGCGGTGCGGCGCGCAAGCGGTCGAGATCGAGGATGGCCAAGCTCGCCTCCAAGGGTTCCGCATTCTGCAATAGTCGTGTTGTAGCCTGCGGGGCAAGCGCGCCGCGAAGACGTTTCGGCGGGGTCCAGCCCCGATGTTGGGCAAATAAGCGTTTCGCGGCCGGCCGCGGCTGGGTTAGAGCTAGCCCCCGCCGCGACAGGCCAACGGAAGCCGAGAGGGGGCATGGAACAGCGCTGGGGGCTGCCCCTCGTCGCCTGGCCGTCGCGGCTGCGGCCGAGCGTCTGGGACATCGTGGCGCTGCCGCTGGTGCTGGGCATCCTGGCGCTCATCGCGTGGGGCGGCGCGGCGATGAGCGTGCCCTACGAAGCCGGCCAGCCGCTGACCATCAGCCTCGACCCATCGGCGCTGCCCGGCTACGCGCTGCGCACCGTGTTGCGCATGGCCTGGGCGCTCGTCGCCTCGCTCGTCTTCAGCCTCGCGTACGCGGCACTCGCCGCGAAAAGCCGCCAGGCTGAGAAGATCCTGATCCCGTTGCTCGACGTCCTGCAGTCGGTCCCGATCCTCGGCTTTTTGTCGATCACCGTCACCGGGTTCATCGCGCTGTTTCCGGGCCGGCTGCTCGGTGTCGAATGCGCCGCGGTCTTTGCGATCTTCACCTCGCAGGCCTGGAACATGACGTTCAGCATCTACCAGTCCTTGCGCACCGTGCCTGGCGAGCTGATCGAAGCGGCACGCATGTACCATCTCTCGCCGTGGCGGCGGTTCTGGCGGCTCGAAGTGCCGCACGCCGTGCCGTCGCTGGTGTGGAACATGATGATGTCGGTCTCGGGCGGCTGGTTCTTTGTTGTCGCCTCCGAGGCGATCACCGTCGCCGGCCACACGATCCTGTTGCCCGGGGTCGGCTCTTACATCGCCACCGCGATCGAACAGGAGGATCTGCCGGCGATCGGCTGGGCGGTGCTGGTCATGTTTGTCGTGATCCTGCTCTACGACCAGCTGCTGTTTCGCCCGCTGATCGCCTGGTCGCGCAAATTCCAGCCGGAGACCGCCCCCGACGAGGACAATGTCCGGCCGTGGTTTCTGATCATGCTGCAGCGGGCCCGCCTGTTCGAGCTGGTTCAGTCGGGGCTGCTGCAGGCCAACCGCGCGGTCGACAGCGCGATCGCACGGCTCGGGCGGCTGCGGCTGCCCGCGGCCGAGCGGCGCCCGCGGGCGGGTTTCGAGCGCGGGTTCGACCTCGCGGTGCTGGCGCTCTCCGCCAGCGCCGCAGTGTGGATAATTCTTTACATCCGCGCCCACGTCGACGCCGCCGAAATCGGCTGGGTGTTCGTGCTCGGCGCGATCACGGCGATTCGCGTCCTGGTGCTGATCGCGATCGCCTCGGTGATCTGGGTCCCGATCGGGGTGGCGATCGGCCTGCGCCCGCGGCTTGCCGACCGGGTGCAGCCGATTGTCCAGTTCCTCGCCGCCTTTCCCGCGAACCTGTTTTTTCCGCCGGTGGTACTGCTGATCGTCCGGTTTCACCTGAACCCACAAATTTGGCTGAGCCCGCTGATGATCCTCGGCACGCAATGGTACATCCTGTTCAACGTGATCGGCGGCGCGACGGCGTTGCCGGCCGAGTTGCGGCGGGCGGCGCAGAATTTTGGCGTCCGGCGGTGGTTGTGGTGGCGCCGGGTGATGCTGCCGGCGATCTTCCCGGCCTATGTGACGGGTGCGGTCACCGCCGCCGGCGGGTCGTGGAACGCGAGCATCGTCGCCGAGGTTGCCCAGTGGGGCAACACGGTGCTGACCGCGACCGGGATCGGCGCCTATATCGCGCGCACCACCGCCGCCGGCGACAGCGCGCGCATCGCACTCGGGATCGGCGTGCTGTGCCTCTATGTGCTGGCGTTCAACCGGCTGCTGTGGCGACGGCTCTACGACGTCGCCGCCGAGCGTTTGCGACTCGATTGACGACCGCTGCAGCACCAATGCGGTTTCCGATCGAGTAGCCGAACAATTTTCTATCCGTCACCCCCGCGAAAGCGGGGGCCCAGGGGCAAACCGACCGGCATCAGCCCTGGGTTCCCGCTTTCGC
The DNA here is from genome assembly GCA_035570595.1 of Allostellaceae bacterium. Classification (GTDB taxonomy): domain Bacteria; phylum Pseudomonadota; class Alphaproteobacteria; order ATCC43930; family CGMCC-115725; genus AP-15. Next base: position 23,105 of record DATMLF010000140.1, on the reverse strand, counting down.
GGGAATGACGGATTAAAATAATGGTTTAACGAAAATTGCCAGGGACAACGACAATGCGCAATGGACAGAGGGAAACTGAAGCGGGATCGGGGCTGCAAACCAACGAAGAGCCCGCGACGACGGCGCTTTTGCGCGCCGCCGCCGTTTGCAAGACTTACCAGATGCCGGACCATCTGGGCCGGCTGGTGCTCGACCATATCGACTTCACCCTGCATGACGGCGAGATCGTCGCGGTCCTCGGCAAGTCGGGCTCGGGCAAATCGACCTTTCTGCGCATCCTCGCCGGCCTGATCCCGCCGAGCGCCGGGGCGGTGGAATATCGCGGCAGACGGGTCGCCGAGCCGGTCCAGGGGATCGCCATGGTGTTCCAGAGCTATGCGCTCTTTCCGTGGCTGACCGTGCTCGGCAACGTCGAGCTCGGGCTCGAGGCGCAGGGCGTCTCCGGCGCCGAGCGGCGGCGCCGCGCGGTCGCGGCGATCGACCTGATCGGCCTCGACGGGTTCGAGAACGCCTATCCGAAGGAATTGTCGGGCGGCATGCGCCAGCGCGTCGGCTTTGCCCGGGCACTCGTCGTCAACCCGGACGTCCTGCTGCTCGACGAGCCGTTCTCGTCGCTCGACGTGCTGACGGCGGAGACGTTGCGCGGCGACCTGCTCGACCTGTGGGACGACCGCCGCATTCCGACCAAGGGTATTTTGCTGGTGTCGCACAACATCGAGGAGGCGGTCGAAATCGCCGACCGCATCTTGATCTTCGGCAGCGACCCCGGCCGCATCCGCGCCGAGATCCCGATCGCCCAGCCGCGGCCGCGGGACATGCAAAACCCGGCGATCCGCCAGATCGTCGACCGCGTCTACACCTTGCTGACCGAGACCGGCCGCGACGGCCGCCGCGGCGCTCGGCCCGAGCAGATCGGCATCGGCCATCGCGTGCCCGACGCGGCGGTGCAGCAGCTAACGGGGTTGATCGACAGCCTGAGCGAGGCGCCTTACCACGGCCGCGCCGACCTGCCGCATCTCGCCGACGAGGAAAATCTCGTCATGGACGAGCTGTTCCCGCTGATCGAGACCTTGCAGCTCTTGGGCTTTGCCCATGTCAGCGACGGCGACATCGAGCTGACCCCGCTGGGGCGCAGCTATGCCGAGGCCGACATGCTCGAGCGCAAGCAGCTGTTCGCGGACGCCGTTTTGGCGCATGTGCCGCTGGCCGCCCACATTCGCCGCATCCTCGACGAGCGCCCGGGCCACCGCGCGCCGGCGGCGCGGTTCTTGCGCGAGCTCGAGGACCATCTCTCCGAAGAGGAGGCCGAACGCGTGCTCGGCACGGTCATCGACTGGGGGCGCAACGCCGAGCTCTTCGCCTACGACTACGACACCGAGGAGCTGAACCTCGAAAATTTCTGAAGGCCTAGTATCGTGAACCGTAAGCTCGCTTCAGAAAAAATGGTTGTCATTGCGAGGAGCCCGCCGGGCGACACGGCAATCTCAGAAAGCATCAGCGACACAGGGCGCCAGATTGCTTCGCTGTGCTCGCAATGACAGCTGCTGATTTACATCGCGAATTTCTGGCTCGGGATACTTAGCTGCCGCCGTCGAAAAAGCTCTGCGCGATCTCGGCATGGGCGAGCTGGGGCAGCATCAGCCGAGCGTAGAACGTGTCCCGCTTGGCAACGAAACCGGCCCCGACAATCGTCGACCAGCTGTCGAGAGACTCGATCTTGACATACGCTTCCTGGCCGGGCGCTACGGCGAGGTTGGTCGACTGGTCGAAGTCCCTGCCGTAGCTTGCGACCTCGACGTGGTAGGTGCCGGGCGGGACATCGCGATAGAAGGCGCCGCCGAGCTGGGCGTATCCCGCATAGACGCCGTTCATCGTCACCTTGGTCATGTTGAGCGTCTCGGACGGCAGATAGACCCGATAGAACCACACCCGCGCCTCGCCCGGCGGGATCGGCGGGACCGCGACCGCGCCAACCGGCAGGTTGCGGGCGCATGCCGCCGCGGTCAAGGCCGCCAGCAACGCCGCCAACGGCAGCAAGCGCATGACGGCACGGCGGGCCGGCGAGGACGACCCAGCCATCGGCCAGTCAGCCCCCGCCATAGTAGCGGACATGCGCCATCTCGGCGCGCGCGAGCCGGGGCGGGATCGGGCGGGCGTAGAACGTGTCGCGCTCGATCGAGGTCACGTCGCCGCCGGAGCTCGACCAGCTGCGCAGCGATTCGATCTTGACGTAGGCCTCCTGCCCCGCCGCGAGATCGAGCCGGGTCGCCTGGCCCATATCGCGGCCGTAGCTGGCGACGGTCACGAGATATCGGCCGGGCGGGACATCGCGGTAGAAGACGCCGCCGCCCGGCTGCGCGTACCCGGTCACTCGGCCGTTGATGCTCACCGCCGTCATGTTCAGGCTCTCCGAGGGTTCATAATCCCGGTAGATCCAGATGCGGGCATCGCCGGGCGGGATCGGCCCGGGGCGCGCCGCCGGCGGGTCCGCATAGGCAATCGCCGCGGCGCCGACAAATAATGCCGCCGCGAACAGCAGCCAGCGCCAGGCAAGGCTGATCGGCATCGCATCGCGCCTCCGGGTTGACCTCGCCACATCATAGGCCGTGGGCGCCGACAGCTTCGCTATCAAATACGCCCCGTCTCGTATGCAATACGCGCCGTCTTGCCCCGGCCTCGCCTTCGCGGTTAGGTTAGGTCGGGGGCCGGAGCAAAACCTCCGCTCTGGTGTCGTGCTTGCGTGAACCGGAATGCGCATCCTGCTGCTGCTTTCGCTGGCGCTGCCGCTAGCCGCCTGCGTCCAACCGACATTGAGCAAGATCGATTATCGAACCTTCAAGATCGAGTCGGGAGGCATCCCCGGCGGGTCCGATGCGCCCAACCGGCGGATCGCCGCGCAGGTTTGCCCAAACGGCTACCGGGTGATCGACGAGACCTCGCATCAAAACACCCCCGACCGCGCTCGCGACGAGCCCGGGGTGTTCACGACCTGGACGGTTCGCTGCCTCTAGGCCTCGGCGCTAGCGCGGCCGCAAGGTCGGGAACGCGATCACGTCGCGGATCGACGGGCTGTCGGTCAAGAGCATGACGAGCCGGTCGATGCCGATGCCGAGCCCGCCGCACGGCGGCAGCCCGTATTCGAGCGCCGTCACGTAATCCTCGTCGAGCGGCTGCGCCTCCTCGTCGCCGGCGGCGCGCGCCCGCATCTGGGCCTCGAACCGCGCCCGCTGGTCCTGCGGGTCGGTCAGCTCGGAGAAGGCGTTGGCAACCTCCCAGCCGTAGATGTAGGTCTCGAACCGCTCGGCGAGCCGCGGGTCGGCCCGGTCGGCCTTCGCGAGCGGCGAGATGTCGCGTGGGAAGCCGGTGACGTGGACGGGTGCCAGCAGCGTGTCCTCGACGCGCGCGGCGAACACCGCCTCGAGCGCCTGGCCCCAATTCTCGGCACCGGTCAACGCGACGCCGAGTGAAGCAGCGGCGGCGCGGGCGTCCGCGGCATTGTCGATCGTCAGGAAATCGACGCCGGTCGCCGCTTGCACCAGCTCCGCCATGCCGCGCCGCGGCCACGGCGGCGACAGGTCGATCTCGGTCCCGCCATAGCCGATCCGGAGGCGTCCGAGCACCGCCTCGGCGGCGGCGCTGACCAGCTCCTCGGTCAGCCGCATCATCGCGCTGTAGTCGACATAGGCCTCGTACAATTCGAGCGAGGTGAATTCGGGGTTGTGGCGCGGCGACAAGCCTTCGTTGCGAAAGCAGCGGTTGATCTCGAACACCTTGTCGGCGAGCCCGCCGACGACGAGCCGCTTCAGATGCAATTCTGGCGCGATGCGCAGGTAGAGGTCGATGTCGAGCGCGTTGTGGTGCGTGACAAAGGGTTTGGCCGAGGCGCCGCCCGGGATCGTGTGCAGCATCGGCGTCTCGACCTCGAGATACCCGCGCGCGACGAGGTGGCCGCGCAACGCCGCGACGATCCGGCTGCGCCGGCGCAAGGTCTCGCGGCTCTCGGGGTTCATGATCAGGTCGAGGTAGCGCTGGCGGTAGCGCAGCTCGACATCGGCGAGGCCGTGGTACTTCTCGGGGAATGGCCGCAGGGTTTTTGCCAGCACCGACACCTGGGTGGCGTTGACCGTCAATTCGCCGCGCGGCGTGCGCCGCACCAGACCCTCGACGCCGATCAGGTCGCCGACGTCGAGCAGCCGCACCGCCGCCAGACCCTGCGGGTCGAGATAGTCGCGGTGGCAGAACACCTGGATCTTGCCCGAGGCGTCGTGCAGGTCGATGAACATGCCGCTGTTGCGGATCGCACGGATGCGCCCGGCGACGCGGACGCGCTCGCCGGCCTCGGCACCCGCCGCGAGCGCCGCATGCCGGCGTTCAAGCTCGGCCGCTTCGTCGGTGCGGGCGAATTCATAGGGGTAGGGGTCGATCCCGAGCGCCCGCAGCCCGTCGAGCTTGGCGAGGCGGGCGGCGCGCAGCGGGTCTTCGGCGTCGCTCATCGCATTCTCCGGGCGGCCTATCCGGCGGCGGCTCGCGACACTGGCTGCGGCGACAAGTCGACGACGGTGTCGTGGAAGCGCTGCAAGGTCCCGTGATGGCCGACGCTGACGATCGTCGGCCGCCACGAGGCCTCGCGCAACAGCCGATAAAGCGACATCTCGGCGGCCTCGTCGAGCGCCGAGGTCGCCTCGTCGAGAAAGACGACTTCCGGCCGCACCAGAAACACGCGGGCAAAGGCGAGCCGCTGCTGCTCGCCGATCGACAGGCGCTGCGCCCAGTTCCCCTCCTCGTCGAGCCGCTCGGACAGATGCGGCAGCCCGACCGCGCGCAGCGCGTCAACGAGCGCGGCGCGCGGCAACTCGGCGGCGGCGCGCGGGTAGGCGAGCGCGTCGGCGAGGCTGCCGAGCGGCAGATACGGTCGCTGCGGCAGAAACAGCGTGCGCGCGTCGGCGACGCGGATATGGCCGCGCCCGAACGGCCACAGCCCGGCGAGCGCGCGCAGCAGGGTGCTCTTGCCGACGCCCGACGGGCCGGTGACCAGCAGCGCGTCGCCCGGGCTGGCCTTCAGCGCCACCTCCTGGTGCAAGGGCCGCCCGTCGGGCAAGTCGAGGTCGAGCGCGTCGACCTCGACGCCCTCTCCGCCGCGCTCGATCGCGATCGGCTGAGGGGCGCGCCGCTCGGCCGTGATGTCGTCCATCCGCGTCCGAAACCCGTAAAGCCGCTGCACCACCGCCTGGTACTGGGCGATCTCGGTGTACGAGTTGACGATGAACGAGAGCGAATCCTGCACCTGGCCGAAAGCCGAGGCGATCTGCATCAGCCCGCCGAGCTGGATCACCTTGTTGAAATAGCGGGGCGCCGCGACGATGAACGGGAAGACGATCGCCAGCTGGGAGTAGCCGGTGGTGAACCAGGTGAGCTTTTTGCGGCGCTTGATGATGCCCCACCAATTTCCGATGATCCGACCGAACCGCGCCTTGAAGTTGTCGAACTCGCGCGCCTCGCCGCCATAAAAGGCGACGTTCTCGGCATTCTCACGCAGCCGGACCAGGCTGAAGCGGAAGTCCGCCTCGTAACGCTGCTGGTCGAAGCTCAGCCGGATCAAAGGGTTGCCAATCCACCGCGTCAGAAGGGTGCCGCCGACGGCATAGATCAGCGCGGCCAGCACCATGTAGCCCGGAATTGTGAGCGTCCGGCCGCCGCCGAGCGGGACCGTCAGCGCGCCCGACAGCACCCACAGGATCGTCAGAAACGACAGCAAGGTCACAAAGGCGTTCAACAGCCCGATCGACAAGGCGATCGTCATTGTCGCGAAGCTGTCGATGTCGTCCGAGATGCGCTGGTCCGGGTTGTCAGTCGCCGCCTGGTTTAGCTGCATGCGGTAATAGCTCTGGTCGCCGAGCCAGCTGTGCAAGTAACGCTCGGTCAGCCAGCGCCGCCAGCGGATATGCAGGATTTGCCGCAGATAGAGCGCATAGACGGCATCGACGATCATCGCAAAGGCGATCGCTCCGAAGATCGCGAACTGGTACCAGAACTCGCCCCATTTATACTGTTGCAGGGCATCGTAGAAATCGTTGTTCCAGCGGTTGAGGCGAACGTTCAGCCATACCGAAAAGAGGTTGAGCGCGACGACGGCGACCAACAGGCCGATCGCCGACCACTTCTCGTCGGATTTCCAATAAGGCCAGGTAAGCTCCCAGGCCTGACGCAGAAATCCGCGCTGCCGTCGCTCCGCCATCGACACCCTCCACCCGTCACGCGCGGCCTCTTATCCACGACTTGTCCATTCTTGGAGCTTAAGATAGGCCGTCCGTGAGCGCTGCACCGTTCCTTCCGACGTCCCCCCGCGAGCCCGCCGCCCTGCTGCTCGCACGCGGCGTGTGCCGCGCCTTCGACCACCTCGGCTACGCGAGCCTCGTCGAGTTCCCGCTCGCCAGCGGCCGCCGTGCCGATGTCCTGGCGCTCGGCACGGGCGGCGAGCTGGTTATCGTCGAAATCAAGAGCTCGGTCGCCGATTTTCGCGCCGACCAGAAATGGTCGAGCTATCGCGAATATGCCGACCGCCTGTATTTCGCCGTGGCAAGCGGGTTTCCGAGTGCGCTGATCCCTGAGGAATGTGGCCTGATGGTGGCAGACGCGTTCGGCGCGGCGGTGTTGCGTGACGGCCGGCCCACGCCGCTGGCTGCGGGCCGGCGCCGAGCGGTGACCTTGCGTTTTGCCCGGGTCGCCGCCGCCCGGCTGCGCCGCGCGCTCGACCCCGAGGCGGGGCGGCTCGACGGCTTGTGACGTTGCGCCGCGGCGGTCAAGCCGAGCGGGCGAAGCGGGCGATTGTGGCGCTGGTGCTGTAGCCGGGCATGACCTCGGCGAGCATGACCTCGCCCCCGGAGGCCTTGACGAGGTCGGCGCCGACAACGTCTTCCAGCCGGTAGTCGGCGCCCTTGACGAGCAGCTGCGGGCGCATCGCGCGGATCAGCTCGGCCGGCGTGTCCTCGTCAAAGATCACGATCAAGTCGACCGCAGCGAGCGAGGCGAGCACCGCGGCGCGGGCCGACTGGCTCTGCACCGGGCGGCTCGGCCCCTTCAGCCGCGCCGCCGAGGCGTCGCTGTTCAGCCCGACCACCAGCCGGTCGCACGCCGTCTTGGCCTGCCGCAGCAGCGAGACATGCCCGGGGTGAAGCAGGTCGAAGCAGCCGTTGGTGAACCCGATTCGCAGCCCCTGACGGCGCCACCGCTCGACCTGGTCGAGCGCCTGCGGCCGCGGCATCGCCTTTTCGGTATTGTACAAATCGTGCCCGTCGATCCAGGCGGCAAGCTCGCTCGGGTAGACGACCGCGGTGCCGACCTTGCCGACGACGATGCCGGCGGCGATGTTGGCGAGACGCGCGCCCTCGACCGCGCCGATCCCGGCGCCGAGCGCGGCACCGAGCGTCGCCACGACCGTGTCGCCGGCGCCGGACACGTCGTAGACCTCGCGCACCTCGGCGCGTTGCGGGTACACACCGCGGTCGGCGCCGACCAGCACCATGCCCTCCTGGCCGAGTGACGCCAGAACCGCGCCAAAGCCGCACCGGTCGATCAAGGCGGCGGCGGCGGCGACGACCTCGGCCTCGGTGGCGGTGGGCATGCCGGTGGCGTGCGCCAGCTCGCGCCGGTTGGGCTTCAACAAGTCGGCGCCGCGATAGCGGATGTGGTCGCCGCCCTTCGGGTCGACGACGACGCGCGCGCCGGCCTCGCGCGCCGCGCGAATGATCTCGAGTGCAACCCCTTCGGTCAGCACCCCCTTGGCATAGTCGGAAATGACGACCACCGACTGGTTGGCGACGAGCTCGCGCGCGAGCCGCAGCAGATCTTCGCGGATGTAGGGGTCGAGCGGGACCGCGGTCTCGCGGTCGGCCCGCAACAGCTGCTGGTTGGCGGCGACGTAGCGGGTCTTGACCGTCGTGGTCCGCGTCGGCTGGACGAGCACGTGCACCTCGGCACCGTCCTGGGCCTCGAGCAGGCGGCTGATCTCGCGGCCGCCGTCGTCGTTGCCGACCACCGAGATGAACGAGGCTTGCGCGCCCAGCGCCGCGAGGTTGCGCAGCACATTGCCGGCACCGCCCAAGGTCTTCATTTCGCGCTCGATGTTGAGCACCGGTATCGGCGCCTCCGGCGATACCCGCTCGACCTGGCCGTAGACGTAATGGTCGAGCATCACGTCGCCGATGCACAGCACGCGGGCCGAGTGCAGGCGCTCGATGAGCGGGATCAGGTCGCTGTTGTCGGCCATCGCGCTTTCAGCAAAGAGGATGTCTTCCGTCTTGTGGCGGGAGCACCACGCAAATTCAAGGTTTCGTGCGTCGCGACGCGCCTGCCAGTCAGCGTTGGCGGCGCAGCAGGAGGTAGAGCGCGCCGGCGCCGCCGTGGCGCGGCTGTGCCGTGGCGACCGCCAGGATGCGGCGGCGCACCGCGGCCTCCGAAAGCCAACGCGGCACCGCGCTCTTGAGCACGCCCGGCCCGTCGGGGCCAAGCCCGCGCCCGGTGATCACCAGCACGCAGCGGCGGCCGCCGCGATACGAGGCCTCGACAAATTCCACCAGCTCGCGATGGGCTTCGGCCTGGGTGCGGCCATGCAGGTCGAGCCGGGCCGCGATCGGGTGCAGGCCGCGCTTCAGCCGCTCGGCGTTGGCCCGGTCGATGCCGGCAAAGCTCTCGACCGGCGCGGCCACGGGCGGCGGCGCGAGGCTTTCCACGAGACGCGGAGGCTCGTGCGGCGGCGCCGGCAGCGGCAGCGCAAGACGACCGCGCAGCGGCGTCACGCCGCGCATCGCCTCGACCCAGATCGCACGATCGGCCGACGCGCGCGCGGGACTACCCGCCTCCTCGGTCATCCGTTCCGCCCTCGCGGTTTTCGACGACGAGAATATGGAGGCGGCGAGGCCCGTGCGCACCCAGCACGATGCGCTGCTCGATGTCGCCGGTGCGCGACGGCCCGGTGATGAAGTTGACGGTGCGCGGCAAACCCGCAGCGCCCTCGCCAGCGGCGGAGGCATCGCGCAACCGGTCCCAGCCGTCCTCGTAGGCCGCAACCACCTGGTCGGCGTGGACCACGACAATATGCGTGTCGGGGAGGAAGTTGAGGGTGGTAGGCGTGTCCTGCCCCGAGGCCAGCATCAAGGTCCCGGTCTCGGCGACGGCCGCGACGCACGGGGTCAAACTTACCATGTCGGCGGCTTGCGCGCGCCCACGGCGGATGCGTAGCAGCGGCGTCACCGCCCAGGGGATCGCGTCGAGGCTTGGGTCGGGCGCCATTACCAGCTCGGCCGGCAGGTTTTCCGATGCAAGATAGCGCGCCACCGCGTCGGGCACCGCGGTCGGCGACGGAAGGCGGGCGACGGTGGCCTGCACCTCCTCGGCCATTTGCACGAAGAGGTCGACCCGCGCGGCGTCGTCGAGCGCTGTCGCCCGCGCCGGGATCGGGTTGCGACGATGGGCCGCGACCCGGGCGCGCAGCTCGGCCTGCGCGCGATCGGGCAGCGCACCGCGCCGCAGCGCACCGCGAATGTTGGCGAATACGGCGTCGCGCGCCGCGCTCACGAGCGCCCTCCGGTCTTGGCACGGTCCGCCCACAGGCTGTGAAAGGTGCGGCCCTCGGGCGCCGGCATATCGCGCACCCCGGTCCAGCCGCCGGCGAGCGGCAGGCTGCGAAAATGGCCGCGGCGGCCGCCGAGCCAGCCGAGCGCCCGGCTCGCGAGCCCGCTCAGCGCGTGGTAGAGCGCCGGCCGTCGCGCCACCCAGCCCCACGCCGCCAAGCCGAGCCGCCAGCGCGCCGGCGTCAGCCTTTTGGCGAACTCGCGCTCGCGCCAGTGGCGCAGCATTTTTGGCAGCGGGATCTTGACCGGGCACACGCTTTCGCAACGCCCGCAGAGGGTCGAGGCGTTGGGTAGCGCCGCCGCCTCCTCGATGCCGATCAGGCTCGGCGTCAGCACGGCCCCCATCGGGCCGGGATAGACCCAGCCGTAGGCATGCCCGCCGACCGCGGCAAAAACCGGGCAGTGGTTCATGCAGGCGCCGCAGCGGATGCAGCGCAGCATGTCGTGAAACTCGCCGCCCAACATTTGGCTGCGGCCGTTGTCGACGAGGACGACGTGACAGGCCTCGGGGCCGTCCAGGTCGCCCGGCCGGCGCGGGCCGGTCGACACCGTCGTATAGGAGGAAAATTCCTGCCCGGTGGCCGAACGCGCCAGGAGGCGCAGCAAGGCGGCGGCGTCCTCGAAGGTCGGCACCACCTTTTCGAGGCTGGCGACGACGATGTGGACGCGCGGCAGGGTCTGCGTCAGGTCGCCGTTGCCCTCGTTGGTCACGATGACACTGGAGCCGCTCTCGGCGATCAGGAAGTTGGCGCCGGTGACGCCGACCTCGGCCGCCAGAAACTTCGGGCGCAACAACGCGCGCGCCTCGTCGCATAGCTCGCGCGGCTCGACGAGCGGGCGGTCCGGGTCGAGCGCGCGGTGCGCGCCGCGAAACGTGTCGGCGACCTGCTCCTTCACCAAGTGCATCGCCGGCGCGATCAGATGGCTCGGCGGCTCGTGGCGCAGCTGGATGATGTATTCGCCGAGGTCGGTCTCGACCGGGGTGATGCCGTTCTTTTCGAGGAAGTCGTTAAGCCCGATCTCCTCGGCGACCATCGACTTGCCTTTGGTGACCGTCGTGGCGTTTGCCGCTCGGCAGATTTTGAGAACGGCCTCGCAGGCCTCCGCGGGCGTGCGCGCCCAATGGACCTCGCCGCCCGCCGCGACGACGTTCTCCTCGTAAAGCTCAAGGTAGAAATCGAGGTGGGCGAGCGTGTGCTCCTTGATCTCGCGGCCGACCTCGCGCAACGCCTCGAACTCCGGAAGCCGCTCCACGACCTCGCGACGGCGCGCCGGAAAGCCGCGCCGCGTCATGATCTCGAGCGCCTGCTGCAGGTTGTCGTCGGCGAGCCCGGCGCGGGCGTTCGCGGTGAAGTCGCGGCTGGTGGCCTGCATCGGCTTAGCGCGGCGCGCCGATCGGCGGCACCTCGGTCATTCCGGCCAGCACCTCGGCGACGTGCCGCGCCTCGACCGGGCGGCCCTGGCGCGACAGCTTGCCGACGATGTTCAAGAGGCAGCCGAGGTCGCCGGCCAGCACCGCGTCGGCGCCGGTGGCCGCGATGTCGTCGGCCTTGTCGCCGACCATCTTGTCGGAAATTTCCGGGTATTTGACGCAAAACGTGCCGCCAAAGCCGCAGCACACCTCGGCACCCGGCAACTCGCGCAACTCGAGGCCCTCGACCGTGGCGAGCAGCCGGCGCGGCTGGTCCCGCACGCCGAGCTCGCGCAGGCCGGAGCAGGCGTCGTGATAGGTCGCGGCCCGGCGCCAGTGCGCCGCCACCTCGCGCATCCCGCAGACATCGACAAGAAACGAGACGAGCTCCCAGCTGCGCGCGGCGAGATCCTGCGCTCGCGGCAGCATTACGGGATCGTCGGCGAACATCTCGGGGTAGTGCACCCGGATCATCCCGGCGCACGAGCCCGACGGGGCCACGACGTGGTCGTACTCGGCGAAAGCGTCGATCACCTGCGAGGCGATCGCCTTGGCGTGCGCGCGGTCGCCCGAGTTATAGGCGGGTTGGCCGCAGCAGGTCTGCGCCCGCGGCACCTCAACCGTGCAGCCGGCCGCCTCGAGCAGCTTGACCGCGGCAAAGCCGACCGTCGGGCGAAACAGATCGACCAGACACGTCACAAAGAGCCCGACCCGGGCCCGTCCCTCGGCCATTCGGCCACCCCACATCGCCACACGAGCCGGCACTTTGCGTTTAAGTGCCGGCGAGATCAATCGAACGTCTTCGACTTGCACCCAAGTCAGGTAGGGCCTACGTCACATGTAACATAAAAAGGGTGCAGATATGGCAACACGCACCGGCGCGAGATCGTCGCGTGACAAGGTCAAGGCATATCGTGAACGAATGCGGCTGCGCGGGTTTGCGGCCGATTCAAATTTGGGTCCCGGACGTGGGCTCTGCCGACTTTGTCACCGAAGCGCACAGACAATCTATCGCGGTTGCTACCAGCACTCATGCGCGGGAGGACCAGGATTTTGTCGATGCCGTCAGCGACCGCGGCGGGGATGCGTGAAACGCGGCGAGATCTGGACAGTGGCCGGGGGCAGCGATTATGCGGGCAAACCGCGTCCGGCGGTTATCCTGCAAGACGACCGGTTCGACATGACCGACTCGGTGACAATCTGCGCATTCACCACCGACTCCCACACACGCGCCCTTTGTCCGGGTTGAGATCGAACCGACCGACGCAAACGGATTGCGCGCCGCGTGCCGGCTGATGATCGACAAGATCACGACCGTTCGCAGATCACGGCTCGGGGCGCGGATCGGTCGGCTGGCGGACCACGACGTCGCGCGGCTGAACAATGCCGTTGTGGTCTTTCTCGGGATTGCCAGCCCAATCAGCCGACGGTGATCGGCCGGGCGATAATTTAGGATCGAGTTCAGCGGCGCGCTTCTTCGGTGGCGAGGCGATCGGCGAGAGCGCGGGGCAGCAGCAGGTAGTCGCGGCCATGCGCGTTCATCTCGCCGGCGCGGGCGCCGGCGGCACCGCCGGCGCCCCAGAACAGATCGCCGCGCACCGGGCCCTTGATCGCCCCGCCCGTGTCCTGGGCGACGACAAGCCGGCGCACGCTCAAGTCCGGGATATACCGCTCGTCGGCGGCGAGCCAGACCGTCGCGCCGAGCGGAATATAGGCGCGGTCGACCGCGAGACTGCGCTCGGGCGTCAGCGCCACCTGCTCGGCGCCGAGCGGGCCGTCGCCTTTGACCACCCGAAAGAACACGTAGGACGGGTCCTCGCGGCGCAGTGCCGCGCCCGCCGCCGGATGGGCGTGCATCCACGCCTCGATCGAGGCCATCGTCAATTTCTCGCGCGGGATCACGCCGCGCTCGATCAGCAGCCGCCCGACCGGGACATAGGGCAGCCCGTTCTGGCCGTCGTAGCCGACGCGGATCACCTCGCCGCCTTCGAGGCGCACCCGGCCGGAACCCTGGACCTGCAGAAAGAACGCGTCGACCGGGTCGTCGACCCAGAACAGCACAAGGCCGTGGCCGGCAAGCGCTCCATCCTCGATCGCGGCCCGCGACAGCCGCGGCGCCTTGCCGAGGTCCGGCGGACGCCGGTAGATCGGCGTTTGGTAAGTCCCATGGCGACGGCGCGAGCCGTTCAGCTCGATCTCGAAATAGCCGGTGAAGAGACCGTCGCGATCGCCGTAGTCGGCAACCGCCAGCGGGACAAAGTCGCTTTCAAAAAAGCGCCGCGCCGCCGTCGCGTCGTTTGCCGGCACCGCAGCAGCGTCCCGGCAGACCGGCAGCCAGTCTTTGACCCTGCCGTAGTCGACCCCGCTGTCGACCGGCCCAAACGCTGCTTCCTCGGGTTGGCGCGCCAGGTGCGCACACGATTTGAGCAAGGCCGGCAGCGCCGCCGCCTGGTCGTCTTGCCCCCACCCGGCGAGCCGGTCGAACCCGACCGGGCTCAGGCTCAGTCGCGGCGGACCGGCGTCGCGGACGAGGCCGACCGCCAGCATTGCGCCAATCGCGGCCAGCACCCCCAGCCGCAAACGCAGCCGGGAACGCCGGATGTCATCCGCTGCTGGTGGCGACAAGCATCCAGTTCGGGTCGGTGGAGCGGGTATCGCGCGCAAACGTCCAGTAGTCGGTTTTTTCCACCGGGTGGACGGGGTCGCCGTCGACAATGCTGCCGTCCATCGCGCGCGTCACGGTAACCTGGTGCGAGACCAGCTTCAGGGTCACGCGCGCCATGCGACCGGCCATGTCGGCCTCCACGATTTCGCCGTCGTCGAGCTTGAGATCGTGGGTCTCGACACTTTCCCTGGCGGCGGCCCGCTCGTCGATCGTCTGGGCGAACGGGCGATAGACCTCGTCGCTCAACAGCGGCCGCAACGCCGCCTTGTCGCCCTTGGCGAACGCCGTGACGATCATCTCGAACGCGACGCGCGCGCCTTCGGTGAATTGCGAGGGGTCGAAGCTCGCGTCGGCGCGCCGGATGCGGCCGATCCCCTCGGCCACCGAGTCGGCCGCCCGTGGCGCCAGGACGCCGATCGGCGTGACCTTGTCCGGATCCCCGGGCGAGGCCGCCTTGTCGGGCTTGGCCTTGTCCGCGACCGTCGCCGGACGCCGGGCGAGGAAGTCGCGACGGCGCTCGTTTCCGGTACGCCGCCCCAGCACGCTGCGCAACCGCAACACCAAAAACGCGGCGATCATCGCGAACAGGATGATGTCGAAATATTGAAAATCGCCCATCGGCTCGCGAACCCCGCCCCACACACAGCAGTGGCCGGCGCCCGGCCCTCGCTTGCTCTAAGGGTCAAATAGGGCTGCGGCAATGCCACGGCAAGCACATCCGGGGTGGCGGCACCAAACGGCGGACGCTGATTCGCGGCGGCGGCGCTCCGAGCGAGCGCTTTTGACGCCGATCTACCGGCAATCGGGCTGCCGCCGGCGCGGTTTGCGGGGCTTTGAGGCTCGATCCGCGCCGCGCGCGCGGCTGTGGCGCCGAAGCCCGCGGTGTCCAGCGTCGATCGCGGCCCTTTTAGGTGGCGCGGCCGCGCCGTCGTCGCCCCGGAACACGCCAGCCGCCGGGACCGGGCGTTGCTGCGCCCTCCGGTTCCGTGTTAGCCAGCCGCAGACAAACGACGGCGGGGGAGAGCGGCAATGGCGGGAGACGGTCGAGGCAATGGGGAAGGCGACGCGTTGCCGCCGCCGGCGGAAGGCCCGCAACTTTTTCTCAATGTGCAATACGTCAAGGATCTGTCCTTCGAGAACCCGCGCGCGCCGCAAAGCCTGCTGCAGCCGGCAACCCAGCCCGACGTCGCGATCAACGTCGACGTCAAGGCGCGCAACCTCAACCCCGAATCCTACGAAGTGGTGCTGACGATCAACGTCAACGCCAATGCGCAGGGCGAGCCGGTGTTCCTCGTGGAGCTCGCCTATGCCGCGGTGGTCACGGTCCGCAACGCGCCCGAGCCGATGCTGACCGGGCTTGTCCTTGTCGAAACGCCGCGCATCATCTTTCCGTTTGCCCGGGCGATCATCGCCAACGCAACCCGGGACGGCGGCTTCCCGCCGTTATTGATCAACCCGATCGACTTTGCCGAGCTGCTCAACCGCCAGCAGCCGCCCGACCAGCTGGGGGCACCGACCGGACCGTTCGTCTGAGGCTCACGCCGCGGCGCGCCACAACGGTGCGGTAAGCAGCGCCAGCATCGCCTCATGCGCCGCGAGCTCGGCGGCCGAGGGCAGGTGCGGGCGCGGCTCCCGCGCGATCCTGACCGCCGTCACCGCGGCCGCGTGCGGCGCCACAAAGTCGAGGCCCGGCTGGCGGCCGCCGATCAGCTCGAGATAGACGCCGGCCAGCAGCCCGCAATCGGTCTTGGCGCCGTGATTGGCGCGCACCGACAAATCGATCTCGAACCGCCGGCACAAGGCGTCGAGGCTCGCCGGCGCACCGGGATACCGTTGCCGGGCCAACGTCAACGTGTCGACAAAGGACGGCGCCAGCGGCGCGCGGCCGAGCCGCGCCAGCTCCGCATTCAAAAAGGCGAGGTCGAACTCGGCATTGTGGATGACCAGCGGGTCCGAGCCGATAAACTCCAGGAGCTCGTCGGCGACCGCCCCAAACGGCGGGTGCGCGGCGAGGAATTCCTCGGTCAGGCCGTGCACCGCATGGGCATCCTGCGGAATGTCGCGGCCGGGGTTTACATAGCGGTGGAAGTCGCGCCCGGTCGGGATGTGGTGCACCAGCTCGATGCACGCGACCTCGACGATGCGGTGGCCGGTCTGAGGGTCGAGGCCGGTCGTCTCGGTATCCAGCACGATCTCGCGCATGTCAGCTCCGTCTGCCGCCCGGGGTCGTGTGTCGAAGCCGGCGAGCGGGGCGTGCTTCCTTGCTCCGCAGGGCACGCACGATCGCCCGCAGCCGGCGCATGCCGAGGCCGCGATCCAAGCCGGTCGGCACGACAAAATCCGCGCGACGCCGTTTTTCGGCGTCCGGCATTTGTTGCTTCAGGATCGCGGCGAACCGCGCCTCGGTCATTCCCGGCCGCCGCATGACCCGCTGCCGCTGCAACATCGCCGGCGCCGAGACGACGATCACATAGTCGCAGCGCGCGGCGCCGCGGCTCTCGAACAACAGCGGGATGTCGAGCACCGCGATCGGTTCGCGCCTTGCACGCGCCTGCGCCAGGAACCGCTTCTCGGCCTCGGCGACCATCGGGTGAAGAATGCCCTCGAGGCGCGCCAATGCCTCCGGGTCGCCAAAGACGCGCCGGCCCATCCGCTGGCGGTCGATCGCACCGTTTGGCATGCGCATGCCGGAAAACGCCGCCTCGACCCGTTCGACCGCCCGGCCGCCCGGCGCCAACAGCCGATGCACGACGTGGTCGGCGTCAAACAGCGGGATCCGCATGCGGCGCAGCATCGCCGCCGCGGTGCTCTTCCCCATCCCGATCGAGCCGGTGAGGCCGACGACGATCACGTCGCCGGCGCCAGCGTCTTGACGACCGCCGCCCGCAGCTCGGGTGTCACCCGCACCTCGGCGCCAAACCACGCCTCGAAGCCGGGCCGGCCCTGATGCAACAGCATGCCGAGCCCGTCGACGACCGGGTGGCCGCGCCGCCGGGCGGCGGCGAGCAAGCCGGTTTCGAGCGGCACATAGACGATGTCGACCACCGGCGCCGACTGCGGCAGGGCCGACAGGTCGAGCGCCAGCGGCGGCTCGCCCGCCATCCCGAGGCTCGTCGTGTTGACCAGCAGGCCGGCGCCGTCGAGCACGTCGCCCGCCTCGTTCCACGAATGCACCGAGATATGGGTGGCGGGGGTCGCGAGGTCGTCCGCGACCGCCTCGGCCCGGCTGCGGGTGCGGTTGACGACGCGGATTTCGCCGACACCGGCCTCGCCCAGGGCGGCGATGACCGCGCGCGCCGACCCGCCCGCGCCCAGCACGACGGCAGCACCCGCCGACGGGCGCCAACCGGGCGCGCAATCGCGCAAATTCTCGCGAAACCCGTATATGTCGGTGTTCTTGGCGTCGAGGCTGCCATCCGCGGCAACGACGATCGTGTTGACTGCGCCGATGCGGCGGGCGAGCGGGTCGACCCGGTCGGCCACCTGAAGCGCTGCCTGCTTGTGCGGGATCGTCAGGTTGCAGCCGCGAAAGCCGAGCACGGGCAACGCGCGCAGCGCCCGCTCGATGTCGTCGGGCCGCACCGGGAGCGGCAGGTAGGCGCCGTCGACCCCGGTCTCGTCGAGCCAGAAGCCGTGCAGCAGCGGCGATCGCGAATGCGCGACCGGCCATCCCATGATGCCGGCGAGACGGGCCGCCCCGGTGATCCTCATGGCGCGATGTTTAGCACGACGCCGGCCGCTCCGGACAAGGCCGCTCGCCGGCGGCTAGCCGGGGAGCTGGCCCAGCTCGCGCAAAGCCGCGAGCAGCGGGATCAATGGCAGCCCGAGCACCGAGAAATAGTCGCCTTCGATTCGCTCGAACAGCTGGACGCCCCGGCCCTCGAGGCGGTAGCCGCCGACCGAGCCCAGGATCGCCTCCCCCTCGGCGGCGAGATAGCCGTCGACAAACTCGTCGCCGACGTCTCGCATCGCCAGCCGCGGCGCCTCGACAAGGCTCCATAAGCGCTTGGCGGCGCGGACGACGCAGACCGCCGTTTCGAGCACATGGGCATGGCCGCGCAACGCCCGCAGCTGACGCCCCGCTGCTGCCAGGTCTTCGGGCTTGTCGAACCACTCCGCGCCGCACACCAGGATCTGGTCGGCGCCGACCACCAGCGCCTGCGGGTCGCGGTCGGAGATCGCCCGGGCTTTCGCCTCGGCAAGAGCGAGCGCGCAAGCCGCGGCGCTGTTGGCCTCACCGCGCAAGCGGCGTTTTATCGCGGCTTCGTCGAGGTCCGCCGGCGCGACCGCGAAATCGACGCCGGCGCAGCGCAACAGGCGAGCGCGAACCGGGCTTGCCGAAGCGAGGACCAGCCGCTCATTCGAGGAGGCCATGCCGCCGAGCCAGCAGCTTCATGATCGTCGCCGCGGTCTCCTCGATCGAGCGGCGGGTCACGTCGATGACCTGCCAGTGATGCTCGGCGAACAACCGCCGCGCCTCGCGGACTTCGGCGCGCACCGCGTCGAGATCGGTGTATTCGGTGGTTTCGTCATGGT
Source organism: Allostellaceae bacterium (assembly GCA_035570595.1). GTDB lineage: Bacteria > Pseudomonadota > Alphaproteobacteria > ATCC43930 > CGMCC-115725 > AP-15. The sequence continues at coordinate 4,864 of DATMLF010000140.1, read as the reverse complement.
GCAGCATGCTGAGCCGGTTGCGACGCAGCTGAATGAGCCGCTCGGGGTCGTTGGTCAGCCCGACGATCAGCGGGCGCTCGGCATCGGTCAGCTCGGGCGGCAGCGGCACGCCCGGCACGAACGGGACGTTCGCCGCCTTGATGCCGCGGTTCGCGAGATATAGGCAGGTCGGGGTCTTTGACGTGCGCGACACCCCGACGAGCACCACATCGGCGTCGTTGAGCCCCCAGCTCGACTGCCCGTCGTCGTGGTTGAGGGCAAAGGTCATCGCGTCGATGCGCGCGAAATACTCGTTGTCGAGCAAATGCTGCTTGCCCGGGACACCCCGGCTCTCGCGGTGCAGGTTGGCGGCAAGCACGGCAATCACCGGGTCGAGGATCGGAATTGCCGTGATCTGGAGGCGCCGGCAGCCTTGCTGGAGGAGCTGGCGTAGCTGGTCGCTGACCAGGGTGAACAAGACGACCCCGGGATTGGCCTCGACCCCGGCGATCACCCGGTCGATCTGGTTGCGGGTGCGCACCATGCTCCACACATGCTCGACCGGCTGCACGTCGTCGAACTGCACGAGGCAGGCGCGCGCCACCGAGTGCACGGTCTCGCCGGTCGAGTCGGAAACGAGGTGCAGGTGGAAGCGCGTCACCGCGGCGGCCCTCGCCGCACCGCGATCATCCCCAGCCCGTTGTGGATGGCTCGGCTGTCGTCCACAAAACGCCCACCCTCGAACCCAGACGGCAGAGATGTATCCCCGCTTCGCCAAGCTCACCAACAGCATTCTGGTTAAAAGAGCGCGGTTTGTCCCGAGGAAGCGAAAAGCGGGGATCGGTTCGATTGCACCCGAGCATGTTCGCAGCCTCTGAACCCGCCGACAGCGGCGGCGCCTATCGGGTTGCAGCGAGAACCCCCGGTTTGATGCACAAGTGCCTAGCCGCGCGTCTCCGGCGTGTCCCGCTGTGCGCTCCCGCGGGACCGATTGCGCATCCCCGGCTTCCACCGTCTCTACCAATTACCACTATCTAAGATACCTTCTTATATGATGAGAGGAGAATTGATGAATGGCGGGCATCTCGACCAAGCCTCTATTGCGCGTGCTCGCTGGAGAAAGCCTGATACCGCCGCCGTGGTGGCTGATGCGGCAGGCCGGGCGCTATCTGCCTGAGTACCGGGAAGTCCGAAGCCGGGCGGCGAACTTTGTCGAGCTGTGCTTGACGCCGTCCTTGGCGGCGGAGTTGACGTTGCAGCCGGTCCGCCGGTTCGGGATGGATGCGGCAATCCTCTTTTCCGACATTTTGATGATCCCCTATGCCCTGGGGCAGGGTCTCGCCTATCGCGACGGCGAAGGGCCGGTGCTCGACGCGGTTAGCGACGGCGCCGGATTGGCCCGGCTTGAGCCGGCTAACGTCGTTGCGCGGCTGGAGCCCGTCCTCGAGGCGATCGCGCGCGTGCGCTCGGGGCTCGGCCCACGGACTGCGCTGATCGGCTTTGCCGGAGCACCCTGGACGGTCGCCACCTATATGGTCGAGGGCGGGAGCAGCCGCGACTTTCGCCGCGTCAAGGGCTGGGCGTACCGCGATCGGCAGGGGTTTGGAGCGCTGATCGACATGCTGACCGCGGCAACGGTCGAGTGGCTCGCGGCCGAGGTCGCGGCCGGCGCCGAAATCGTCCAGCTGTTCGACACCTGGGCCGGGGTTTTGCCCGAGGAAGCGTTTGACCGCTGGGTCGTCGAGCCGACCCGCCAGATCGTCGCCGCGCTCAAGGAGCGGCACCCCCTTTGTCCGGTCGTCGGTTTTCCCCGCGGCGCCGGGGTCTTGTACGAGCGCTATGCCGCCACGACCGGTGTCGACGCGATCGGGCTCGACGCCACGGTTCCGGCAGCGTACGCCCGCACCCGGCTCGCGCCGCTCGCGGTCCTGCAGGGCAACCTTGACCCGGTGATATTGCTGACCGGTGGTTCGGCGCTCGAAATCGCGGTCGACGGGCTCTGCAGGTCGCTAGGCGGCGCGCGCTGGGTCTTCAACCTCGGCCACGGCGTGTTGACCGAGACCCCGCCCGACCACGTGGCGGCGCTCGCTCGCATGCTGACGGGTCGGGACGGCGCCGGTTGAGATGCCGCGCACCGCGATCGTGCTGATGAACCTCGGCGGCCCGGATTCGCTCGACGCGGTCGAGCCGTTTTTGTTCAACCTGTTCAGCGACCCGGCGATTATTCGCCTGCCGCGGCTGTTGCGCCTGCCGTTGGCGCGTCTCGTCGCGCGTGGGAGGGCGCCGACTGCGCGCGACATCTACGCGCGGCTTGGCGGCGCCTCGCCGCTGCTGGCCAACACCAAGGTGCAGGCGCGCGCGCTCGACAATCTGCTGGGTCCCGGCTATCGCTCGTTTGTCGCGATGCGCTATTGGCGGCCGACCAGCGCCGAGGCCGCCCGCGCGGTCGCCGACTGGGCCCCGGACGAGATCGTGTGCCTGCCGCTCTACCCGCAATTCTCGACGACGACCACCGCGTCCTCGCTTGGCGAGTGGCATGCCGCGGCGGCGCGAGAGGGTCTGGACCGCCCGACGCGGACCGTCTGCTGCTACCCGGTCGAGCCTGGCTTTGTCGAAGCGATGGCGGGGCTGATCGCGCCGGCGCTCGATCGGATGTCGGGCCTGTCGCGCCCGCCGCGGCTGCTGCTGACCGCGCACGGGCTGCCAAAAAGGATCGTGAAGGCCGGCGACCCTTATCCGAGCCAGGTCGAGTTGACCGCCCGCGCGGTTGTCGCGGCGCTTGCCCGGCCCGGGCTTGACTGGCGGGTCTGCTATCAAAGCCGGGTCGGCCCGCTCGAGTGGATCGGCCCGGCGACCGACGCCGAGATCCGCCGGGCGGGTGCCGAAGGCGTGCCGCTGGTCGTGGCCCCGATCTCGTTTGTTTCGGAGCATTCCGAGACCCTGGTCGAGCTCGATCTCGACTATCGCCGCATCGCCGACGAGTGCGGCGTGCCCGCCTATGTGCGGGTGTCGACGGTCGGCTCCGAGCCCGCCTTTGTCGGCGCGCTGGCCACCCTCGTTCGCCGCTCGCCCGCCGCTTCGCCCGCCCCGTGTGTCGCCGCCGGCATCGGGTGCGGATTTGCCGGGGCGGCGGTTTGACCGGCTGGATCGCCGCCGCTTATCCCTGGGTCAAGTCGGCGCACATCCTTGCCGTCATCGCGTGGATGGCGGGCCTGCTCTACCTGCCGCGGCTCTTCGTCTACCACGCGATGGCGCCGTTGGGCTCCGATTGCTCGACCACGTTCAAGGCAATGGAGCGACGGCTGCTGCGCGGCATCATGAACCCGGCGATGATCGCGGCGTTGCTCTTTGGCGCGCTGCTCGCCGGCACCCCTGGCGTCGTCGACTGGCAGCGCGGCTGGATCTGGGCAAAGCTGGCACTGGTCGCGGCACTCGTCGTCTTTCACGGCGCGTTGGCTCACTGGCGGCGAGCCTTTGCCGAGGACCGCAACCGGCATTCGGCGCGCTTTTTTCGCGTCATTAACGAAATGCCGACTCTGGCGCTGATCGCGATTGTCGTGCTTGTCGTCGTCAAGCCGTTTTGATTGGAATGCCGGGATTTAGCCTCGCCGGCGGGTCTTGATATCGGGTTTGACTTGCCTATCTGCTTTGGTTATGGGGAACGGCAACGGTACCCGCCTTTCCAGCCGGCCCCTACCACTCCTCGCCTGAACCTTAGGACCCTGCGCGCCGTTTGCGCAGGACACCGCCCGGACGGGCGAGCCTTGCCCCACCTCTCCCGCGACATTCCATGAATCTCCAGGAACTCAAGCGAAAAACTCCCGCCGAGCTGCTGGCATTTGCCGAAGAGCTCGAAATCGAAAACGCGTCCTCGCTGCGCAAGCAGGACATGTTGTTTGCAATTCTAAAGCAACTGGCCGAGAACGACGTGCCGATCTCGGGCGACGGCGTGCTTGAAGTGCTGCCCGACGGGTTCGGCTTTCTGCGCTCTCCGGAAGCCAACTACCTCGCCGGGCCGGACGACATCTACGTCAGCCCGAGCCAGGTCCGCCGATTCGGCCTGCGCACCGGCGACACGGTCGAGGGCGAGATTCGTTCGCCGCGCGACGGCGAGCGCTATTTTGCCATGCTCAAGGTCGCCGGCATCAATTTCGACGAGCCCGACCGGCTGCGCCAGCGGATCAATTTCGACAATTTGACCCCGCTCTACCCCGAAGAAAAAATCGCCCTCGAATTCGAGGATCCAACGCGCCGCGACCTGACCACCCGGGTCATCGACCTGATCACCCCGCTCGGCAAGGGCCAGCGCGCGCTGATCGTGTCGCCGCCGCGCACCGGCAAGACGGTAATGCTGCAAAACATCGCGCACGCCATCGCCGCGAACCACCCCGAGGTCTACCTGATCGTCCTGCTGATCGACGAGCGGCCGGAGGAGGTCACCGACATGGCCCGCTCGGTGCGCGGCGAGGTCATCAGCTCGACCTTCGACGAGCCGGCGCAGCGCCACGTGCAGATCGCCGAGATGGTCATCGAGAAGGCGAAGCGGCTTGTCGAGCACAAGCGCGACGTGGTGATCCTCTTAGATTCGATCACCCGCCTCGCACGCGCCTACAACACGGTTGTGCCGTCGTCGGGCAAGGTGTTGACCGGCGGCGTCGACGCCAACGCGCTGCAGCGGCCAAAGCGGTTTTTCGGCGCAGCGCGCAACATCGAGGAAGGCGGCTCGCTGACGATCATCGCGACAGCGCTGATCGACACCGGCTCGCGCATGGACGAGGTGATCTTCGAGGAGTTCAAGGGCACCGGCAATTCGGAAATCGTGCTCGACCGCAAGGTTGCCGACAAGCGCACCTTCCCGTCGATCGACATCACCAAGTCCGGCACC
>DATMLF010000139.1:0-7742 GCA_035570595.1 Allostellaceae bacterium | reverse complement strand
GATGGGTGTTTTCATCGACTTGGCGGATGTCGACGGACATTACGAGCGGGCGCACGCGGCCGCTCGGAAATGGTTCGAGCGCCTCAGGACGAGGAATACGGGCGCACCTACACGGCGCGTGACCTTGACGGGCACCCCTGGTTCTTCACCACCCCGCCCGGATAAGCTTCCCGACCGGGACCCTTACACTTGCGGGCAAAGGCAGCGATCGGCCGTCGAACCCCTCGCCGCCGTTGCCATGCTGATCCGCTTGAACAGGGCCTCGATGCAGTGGGGGTCGACCCCGTCGCTTTTCATCACGAGTGCCACCAGCGAGTCCTGCACCAGTTCCGCAAGCGTCATATCGCCGGCCTGGATCTCCCGGTTCATAGCCGTTGTCCTGCCGATGCTCCGATTACTCGGATCGGCTATATTTGGTTAGTGTAGGCGCAACTCGCAATCCCGAAGCTTGCCTCGGTGCCCCGCTGCCTTCAGCCGTGCTCGTCATTCAAGATGTTTCTGAGACGTTCGCGAAGGCCCCCGTGACTCGGCGGCGCGGCTGGCCAACGATGCGGCTGGAACCTGACACCAAGCGCCGGCTATAGTCTCGCGTCGCAGCGCGGAGCATTGTGCATGCACCTCTTCAAGGAACAGGCGGTACGGGATTACGCGGCGGCGGCCAGCGCCATTCCGGTCATCGATTACGGCCCGTTTTTCGCCGGCGAAAAAGGGGCGCTCGAACGTCTATCGGGCGAGGTCGCGCACGCCTGCGAGAATATCGGATTTTTCTACGTTTTGAATCACGGCGTTCCGGACGAGCTGATCGACCGCGCATTTGCCGCCTCGCGCCGGTTCTTTGCGTTGCCGTTGGCGCAAAAGCGCGCGCTGAAGCTGAACGAGAACAACATCGGCTATCTTCCGCTGAATGCCTCGGTGCAGGGCGCCTCGACTGTCCACAAGGCGACCCGGCCCAATCGCAACGAGAGCTTTTTCATCAGCCATGACCGCGGCCCCGACCACCCCGACGTGATCGCGAAAACGCCGCTGCGCGGGCAAAACCAGTGGCCGCCGGACATGCCGGGGCTGCGCGCCGACATGACCGCTTACTTTGCGGCGCTCTGCGCGATGTGCGACCGCATGTTGCCGGCTTTCGCCGTGGCCCTCGGCCAGCCCGCCGATTTTTTCGCGCCGTATTTTGCGGCGAAGGGGCACGCGAACCTGCGCTTTTTGCATTATCCGCCGCAGGACGCGACCGAGGACAACAGCTTTGGCCAGGGGCCGCACACCGACAACAGCTTTATGACGGCGTTGGCGCGTACGGACGTGTCGGGGCTGGCGGTGCGGCTTCCTTCCGGCGAATGGTTTGCGCCGCCGATCATCCCGGGGACGTTTCTGATCAATCTCGGCAACATCATGCGGCGTTGGTCGAACGACCGCTTTTTGTCGACTCCGCACGGTGTCCTGAACGACTCGGGTGTCGACCGCTATTCGATTGCCTATTTCCACGGCCCAAACCCCGACCGCGTCATCGAATGCCTGCCGTCCTGCACCGGGCCCGACAACCCGCCGCGCTATCCCCCGGCGGTCTATCGCGAGCTCGTGCTCGAATTCTACCGGGCGAACTATTTCCACCAAAAGGGCCATCGCTCGGAAGCCGCGGCCGAGACCGCCGCGGCGGCGCGATAAGCGGCGCCGCGCGATTTCCCTCTGTCTATACCGGGCGCGACGACAACGTATTTTGGCGCCGCCCGCCGACCATAGGCCCGTCCGATCAGCCGTCCGGAAACGCCAAGCCCGAGGCCGCAAGCTGGGCGGCGAGGTCGGCCTTGAGCCGCGCCAGGCCGTCCGCGGATGTCGACTCGGCGCGCGCCACCAGGACGTCCTGGGTGTTTGAGGCACGCAGCAGCCACCACCCGTCGGCGGTGCGCACGCGCACGCCGTCGATGTCGTTGACCTCGGCCGCGGCCTGCCGCAGCCGCTCGGCGACCTCGCCGACGACCGCGAACTTGCGGGCCTCGGAGCACGGAAAGCGCAGCTCCGGCGTGTTGACGACGCTCGGCAATCCGCGCCTCAGCTCGGTCAGGCTCTGCGGGATGCGGGCGAGGATGCCGAGCAGCCGCACCGCGACGTACACGGCGTCGTCAAACCCGTAATAGCCGTCGGCGTAAAAGATGTGCCCGCTCATCTCGCCGGCGAGCGGCGCGCCGGTCTCGGCGAGCTTTGCCTTGATCGGGGAATGCCCGGTCGCGGTCATGACCGGGCGGCCGCCGGCCTTGGCGATCTCGTCGAACAGGACCTGGCTCGCCTTGACGTCGGCAAGGATCGGCGCACCGGGATGCCGGGTCAGCACGTCGCGCGCCAAGACGACCATCAGCTGGTCGCCCCACCAGATTTCGCCGTCGGCGTCGATAACGCCGATGCGGTCGCCGTCGCCGTCAAATGCGATGCCGAGGTCGCAGCCTTCGCGCGCCACCGCCGCCTGCAGCTGAACGAGGTTCGCCGGGACCGTCGGGTCGGGATGGTGCGCCGGAAAGGTGCCGTCGATCTCGGCGTTGATCAGGATGTGACGGCCCGGCAAACGCGCGGTCAGCTGCTGCACGATCTCGCCGGTGGCGCCGTTGCCGGGATCCCACGCGACGGCGAGCGGGCGCGACCCGTTGTAGTCGCTGGCCAGCCGGTCGACATAGGCCCCGGCGAGAGCCCGCTCCTCGACCCGCCCACGCGCGGCCGCCGGCGCCCCGAGTGCGAGCGCGGTGTCCGCGAGCGCGCGGATCGCCGCTCCGTAAAACGGCTTGCCGCCGAGCACGAACTTGAAGCCGTTGTAATCGGGGGGGTTATGCGAGCCGGTGACCATGACGCCGCCGTCGACCCCGAGCGTGGCGGCGGCGTAGTACAGCATCGGCGTCGGGCCGCGCCCGATCCGCACGACATCCACACCCTCGCCCGAAAGACCGTCGACGAGCGCCGCCTCGAACTCGGGCGAGGTCAGCCGCCCGTCATAGCCGACGGCAACCCGATGCCCGCCCGCTTGCGCGAGCGTGTGGGCATAGGCGCGCCCGATCGCTCGCGCGTCGGCTGCGGACAGGGTCTGGCCGACGATCCCGCGGATGTCGTATTCGCGCAGGATCGTGGGGTCGAAGCGGTGCGGCATCGGTGCTCCCGGTCAAAGATAGGTGCGGAGGATCTCGCGCAGCCCGGGACCCAGCTCGGGGTGCGCCAGCCCGAGCGCCACCGTGGCTTCGAGAAAGCCGAGCTTGTCGCCGCAATCGTAGCGCCGGCCCGAAAAGCGCAGCCCGTGAAAGGCCTGGCCGTCCTCGATCAGCCGCGCCAGCGCGTCGGTCAGCTGGATTTCGCCGCCGCTCCCGGCCGCGGCGCCGGTCAGGTGCCCGAACACCTCCGGCTGGATGATGTAACGGCCGATGATCGTGGAGGTCGAGGGCGCCTCGGCCGGCTCCGGCTTTTCGACCACACCCTGCGCGCGCACCAGGCGTCCGTCGTCGCACACCACGTCGAGCACGCCATATCGCCGGGTGTGCTCGCGCGGCACGTCGACGATCGCGGCGATGTTGCCGCCGACCTCCTCGTAGGCCTCGACCATCTGCGCCAGACAAGGGGTGTCGCACACCATCAGGTCGTCGGCGAGCAGCACCGCGAACGGCTCGTCGCCGACCAGCCCCCGCGCGCACCAGACCGCGTGCCCAAGGCCGAGCGGCGTCTGCTGGCGGGTATAGGCGATCTGGCCGGGCTCGGGCAGGCGGGCCTCCAGCTCCTCGACGAGATCGGTCTTGCCGCGCTCGCGCAATGTCGCCTCGAGCTCGAAGGCGCGGTCGAAATGGTCGTCGATGGCGCTCTTCGCCCGGCTGGTCACAAAAAAGAACTGCTCGATGCCGGCTGCCTTCGCCTCCTCGACCGCATAGTGGATGAGCGGCTTGTCGACGACCGGCAACATCTCCTTCGGCATGGCCTTGGTCGCGGGCAGAAACCGGGTGCCGAGCCCGGCAACCGGGAACACCGCCTTGCGAATACGCTGACGCATCGGACCCCCGAGAATGTGCTCCGCCGAGCACCGCACCGCAGTTGTGCCATATTGAGAAGCCCGTCGCCAGTTGGGCCGTGACCTATGTTCCCGTCGCCTATGCTCCCGTCGCCTATGCTAACGTGCAAAGCCCTCGGAGGCTCCCAAATGTAGGGAGACGCGGGCTGGTGCCGGCAGGAGGACGGCCATGGACGACACGCAGCCGATCGACAACCGCGTGTTTCTGTTGATCTTGCAGCATCCTCGCGAAAAGCGGGAGGCGCTGGCGACCGCCGCGCTGACCGCCGGCAGGCTCGCCCGCGCCGCATTGGCGGTCGGCTTGTCCTGGGCAAATCTCGGCCACGCGCTCGGCCGCCCGGCCGATCCGCGGCGCTGGGCGGTGCTGTATCTCGGCTCGGCGCGCCCCAAAGCGTTTGGGCTGACGCGCGACGTCATTGCTCTCGACCGCCACGGCGAGCCCGAGGCGGACCAGCCGGTGATGCTGCGCGACCTCGGCGGCGTGGTGCTGCTCGACGGCAGCTGGAGCGAGGCGAAGGCGCTGTGGTGGCGCAACCCGTGGCTGCTCAAGCTGCGCCGGCTGGTGCTCGACCCGCGGCAGCCGTCGCATTACCGCCGGCTGCGCCGCGAGCCGCGCCGTGAGGCGCTGTCGACAATCGAGGCGGCGGCCTTGCTGTTGAGCCGGGTCGAGGGCCGGCCGGAGATCGAGATGGCGCTGCTGGCGGCGCTCGACGGGATGATCGCCGAGGCCCGCCCGCCCGCCATGCCGGCGACACCGCGCCGCGATCGGCCGTAGCCGGTCCTCCATCGCCCGCCCCGTCGCATCGCCGTCCGAGCGCCGAGCCGGCTACTCGGCAGCCGCCTCGAGGCCGGGGGCGCCGCCCGCGTCGATAAAGCCGCCCGACTGGCGCCGCCACAGCCGCGCATATGTGCCGTCGGTGGCAAGAAGCGCGGCGTGGGTTCCCTGCTCGACGATCCGTCCGGCTTCCAGCACGACCAGCCGGTCGAGGCGGGCAATCGTCGACAACCGGTGGGCGATGGCGATGACCGTGCGCCCGCGCATCAGGCTCTCGAGCTGCTCCTGGATCGCCGCCTCGATTTCCGAGTCGAGCGACGAGGTCGCCTCGTCCAGGACCAGGATCGGCGCGTCCTTCAAGATGACCCGCGCCAATGCGACGCGCTGGCGCTGCCCGCCCGACAATTTGACCCCGCGCTCGCCGACATGCGCGTCAAACCCGCGCCGCCCGTTCCAGTCCTCGAGCCCTTCGATAAATTCGATCGCCTGCGCCTGCGCCGCCGCCCGCCGAACTTCCCACTCGCTGGCCTGCGGCCGGCCGTAGCGAATGTTGTCGCGGATCGAGCGGTGCAACAGCGAGGTGTCCTGCGTCACCATCGAGATGTGCGCGCGCAGGCTCTCCTGGGTGACCTCGGCGATGTTCTGCCCGTCGATCAGGATATGGCCGCTTTCGATGTCGTAAAAGCGCAGCAGCAGGTTGACCAAGGTCGACTTGCCGGCACCGGACGGCCCGACCAGCCCGACCCGCTCGCCGGGTGCTATCGTCAGGTCGATGCCGTGGAGCACGCCGCGCGCGGTGCCGTAGCCAAAGCGCATGTTTTCAAATTGCACGAGCCCGCGCTCGACCCGCAGCGGCACCGCGTTCGGACGGTCGGTCATCTGGTGCGGCACCGCGATCGAGCGCATGCCTTCTTGCACGACCCCGATATTCTCGAAAATCGTCGCGACGTTCTGCGCCACCCAGCCGGCGATGCTGACGATGTGCCAGGTCAGTGGCAATGCCATCGCGACGGTGCCGACCGCGATCGCGCCGATGCTCCACTGCCAAATCGCGATGCCGCCGGTGCCGACCACCATCGCGGCGTTGAGCACCGCGAGACTGAGCCCGAGCGTCGTCGTCAGCCGCAGCTGATAGCGGTGCGCCTCGGTCAACTCGTCCATCGACTCGCTGACAAAGGCGTCCTCGTCGCGCGGCCGGGCAAACAGCTTGACGGTCTGGATGTTGGTGTAGCTGTCGACCACCCGGCCGGAGAGCTGCGAGCGCGCCGCCGACATCCGTTGCGAACGGTTGCGCAGCTGCGGCACGAACCAGCGCAGCAACCCCGCATACCCGCAGAACCACAACAGCACCGGGATCGCGAGCCGCACGTCGCTCGACGCCAGCAACGCGATGGCGCCGCCGCCGTAGACCAGGATGTACCAGACCGCGTTGGTCGCCGAGACCACGCTCTCACGCAACGCCGGGCCGGTTTGCATGACCCGGTTGGCGATGCGGCCGGCATAGTCGTTCTGGAAGAACGTCCAGCTTTGCCGCACCACATGCCAATGGCTCTGCCAGCGAACGAGGTTAGAAAAGCTCGGGATGATCGCCTGGTTGGTGATCAGGTTCTGCGTCACCATCGCCAGCGGGCGCGCGACCAGCAGAACGAGCGCCATGCCGACGAGCTGACGCCAGGAATCGTGCAATACCGCATGAGGGCTATGGCTCGACACAATGGTCACGACCCGGCCGACAAAGACCGGCACTGTCGTGTCGAGCAACGCCACGACGAGACCCGCGGCGAACAAGGCCGCCACCAGCCCCCGCGCCTGGCGCGCGTGGTGCCAGTAGAACGCGCCGAGCCCGTCCGGCGGCGGGCCGGGCGGCAGCTTGGTGGGTTCGAGCAGGTTCTCAAAAAACCGAAAGACGCGCATGGTCGAATTCGTGACGATCATCCTCGGGCTGATGTGCGGCATCGCGGTGCGCGCGGATCGTAAAACGACGTGGGCGCAGGGCGGTTCAGCCTAGCACATAACCATTCATAGGCGGTCTGCCGAAAGAATTTGCACACCGTGCCGCCGCCGCGGGGCGCGGCGTTGGGGCCGGTCGCTACGGCGCCACCAATGCGGAGGGGGGCGTCGCCGTCGCTTCGGGCGCCGCGAGCCGGCCGCCGTCGCCGAGCACGCGGTCGCGGTAGTGCGCGACCTCGACCGGCAAGCCCGCGGGCGGCCGCCCCCCGGCGATCCACAGGTCCAGATTGCCCGGCCCCCAGTTGTAGGCGGCGACTGCGTCCGGCCAGTTGCCGTAGCGGCGGTGGAGCCGCGCCAGGTAGGCGCGCCCCAACTGACGGTTTTGCGCCAGGTCGAACCGGTCGCCGCCGCCCGAATCGGCCGCCGCCGCGGCGGAGACCTGCATCGGCCCCTGCGGCCCGTCGGGCTGCGGCCGCCACATCGCAAGATCGGCGCCGTGGCTTGATTCGGCGCCGTCGACCGCAAACGCGACCCGGTCGAGGTCGGCTGCGCCCGCTGCGGCGAACAGGTCGATGTCTGACCCGTCCGCGACGCTGGGCGGGGGGAGGCCGATCCCGGCGGCCGGAATGCCGCGCAGCACCGTCACCGACGCTAGGCGCTGGTCGGCGAAGGACACGACCTGCGGCTGCGGCCGGGTCGGTGGCCGGGCTCCCGCGGCGGACGGTACCGCCAAAGGGGCCGGGGCTACCGGCCGCGCGGGCAGCCCGGTGCCGCGCACGACCCGCACCGGCGCCAGCCGGCGGTCGGCAAATGTCACGATTTCGATGTTGTTCGCATGCCTACGGATCAGCGCTTCGTATGGGGCCGCGACATTCGGCGACGGCACCCCCTGTGACGCGGGCTGGGCTGCGGTGTGTAGGCTGAAGGCGATTGTCCACCCCGCTACCGAAGCGCTTATAAGGAGTAAATTAAACCGCCTCATGG
>DATMLF010000138.1:0-13184 GCA_035570595.1 Allostellaceae bacterium | reverse complement strand
GCCGCGACCAGGTCGTCAAGGGCTTTGAGTTCGACCGGGACCGCTATGTCACGATCAGCGACGAAGAGCTGAAGGACCTGCATATCGAGTCGTCGAAGATCATCGAGCTCGACCGCTTTGTGGATCGCGGCGAGGTCGACCCGCTCTATCTCGACACGCCCTATTTTGTGTACCCGGACGGCGAGATCGCGTCCGAGACCTTCCGTGTGATCGGCGAGGCGATGGAGCGCGCGAACAAGGTCGGGCTCGGCCGCATCGTGTTGGCGAACCGGGAGCGGCAGGTGCTGGTCGAGCCGCGCGGCGCCGGGCTGTTAATGTCGACCCTGCGCGCCGGTGACGAGGTTCGCGCCGCCGACTTTGGCGACAAGGAGGACGGTGAGGTCGACCCCGAACTGGTGGCGCTCGCGGCGACGATCATCGAGCGCAAGGCCGGGGCGTTCGAGCCGGCGAGCTTCCACGACCGCTATCAGGATGCGTTGCACGAGCTCGTGCAGAGCAAGCTCAAGGGAGAGGTGACGGCGACGGCGGAGGCGATCGCCGAGCCGCCCAAGGTCATCAACCTGATGGACGCGCTGAAGCGCAGCCTGGCTCGCGAGGAAGGAGCTGGCGGCAAGAGCGCGGCGGCCGCTTCGGCGCCGGGCCGGCGCGGCGGCAGGACCGCAGCAGACCGCCGCCAGCGGGCGCTGCTGCTGCCGGTGGCAGGCGGGCGCGACGTGGAGGCGAAGCCCGCCGCCGCGAAAGAGCCCGCTGCCCCGGCCGCATCAAAGCGCCGCAAGACGCGCGAGGAGCCCGCCTCCGAGCCGACCGCCGAGGCGCCCGCCGCCGCGCGACGCCGCAAGGCGTGAGCCAGCCGCAGCCGCGGCCATCTCAGGGTGCGGCTTCATCCAGCACCGCGGAGACGACCGATGCCAGGTCGAAGCGCCCGCGCTTGAGGTCGTGACCAGCGCCTTCGATTGGAATCAGCCTGGTCGATGCCGGGATCAACGACAGCGCCGCGCGCAGCTCGTCGATCGAGCCAAACGGGTCGGCGGTTCCCTGCGTGAACACGCATCGCACCCGGAGCCGCGGAAAATGCTCGACGCGCAGCCGATCGGGTCTGCCCGGCGGGTGCAACGGATAGGAAAACAGCACCAGGCCGGCCGCGGTCGCGGGCTCGTCGGCCGCGAGCATCGAGGCCTGCCGTCCGCCATAGGACTGGCCGCCGAGGAAAACCGGCCCCGCGACGAGCTCATGCATGGCCTCGGCCGCGCTCCTCAATCCGGCGCGGTCGGCGGCGGCGGTCGAGGGCGACGGCGGCCCGGTCGGCCGGCGCTGGCGAAACGGCAGGTCGCAGCGCAACACGCAAAACCCGGCTTGCGCAAAGGCGTCCGCCGCCGCCACCAGGAGCGGCCCGTTGCAGTTGCCGCCGGCGCCGTGGGTGAGCACCAAACCCCGCCCCGCCGCCTCTCGCGGCCGATGCAGGAAACCCGTCACCCCAGGCTTTTCATACGCACTGACATCAACCATTCGATCAGAATATCCGCTGTCGCGGCACCGCGATATCCGGTGCAATGGGACAACTCCGGTTTGTAGCGGCGGGCGAGACCGCCGTCGCGTGCTTGCAGCGGCGGCCTGCGACCCAACGTATTTGTGGTCAACCGCGAGAGATCGGCGAGGCAGGGATGGGCTCCAACGGGCGTTCGCGTGACCATCGCGAGGCTTTGATCGTCACGGACGTGCAGAATGACTTCTGCCCTGGCGGCGCACTTGCCGTGCCCGACGGCGACGCGATCATCCCGGCCGTCAATCGGCTCGTAGGCGAATTTGCCCACGTCATCCTGATCCAGGACTGGCATCCGCCGGGGCATTCGTCGTTTGCCAGCGCGCATCCCGGCCGGCAGCCGTTCGAGACCATCGAGGCCGCCTACGGCCCGCAGACCTTGTGGCCCGAGCATTGCGTGCAAGGGACACCGGGCGCCGCGTTTCACCCGGCGCTCGCCGCCGCGCACGCCGAGCTGATCCTGCGCAAGGGCTTTCGCCGAGGCGTCGATTCCTATTCGGCGTTTCGCGAAAACGACCGCCGCACGCCGACCGGCCTTGCCGCCTATCTGCGTGAGCGCGGCTTTGAGCGTCTGACCTTGTGCGGGCTCGCGACCGATTATTGCGTGCTGTTTTCGGCGCTCGACGCGCGCGCCGCGGGCTTTGCCGTGGCACTCGCCGCGAATGCCTGCCGCGGCATCGACCTCGACGGCTCCCTCGACCGCGCGATGCAGACGATGGCCGAGGCGGGCGTCGCGGTCGGCGCGTAGACTAGACGCGGCGCGGCAGCGAGCGGCGCTCGACCTGAAAGGTCGGCTGGCGCCGCGGCGGCATGCGCGGCGCGAAGCCCGGCGCCGCCTCCGCCTGCTCGTCGCCGTCGCCCTCGCGGCGTGGCGCCGGCCGCGGCGCGGCACGGCGTGGCGCCGGACGCCCGGAGGCAGGCTTTTTCGATTTGGTCGGGCGCTCGCTAATGCGCACGTCGAGATTGTGGCCGTCGAGCGCGGCGCCGTTCATCGCCTCGACGGCAACCTTCGCCGCCTTCTCGGTCGCGATGTCGACAAAGCCGTAACGCAGCCGCTTTCCGTTCTCCGGGTCGCGGGCGATGGACGCGCTCAACACGATCCCATACGGGTCGAAAGCCTCGGCCAATTCGTCCTCGGTCAAATCCGGCGGCAGGTTCGCGACAAAGACGTTGCCGCGGAAATACTGAAGTCTCATCGGCTATGCCCCTCTCACCCCATTCAGCCCGGCTTGTCAACACGGGCGCAGCATGGATCGCGCAATTGCCGGCGGGGATTGTCGACTTTGCAGTGCTGCGTTGCACAACAAAGGTTAGCCCGTACCGGCTGGCTGCTTGACGCCGCTGCCGCGAGGCTTGCCCCGCGCGCTCTATCGCGCAAGATTGAAATGTCGTTTATAGGGCAAGACTGTGAAGGTCACATGATACCGCGCAAGCGCAGCACGTTTTCGGCAATCGTCGACCGGCCGCCGCTCGAATTGCCGAACCGCGCCAGGGTCGTCGGATGGACGGTCGTCAATCTCGAATTCTGGTCGATCTCGCGGCCGATGGCGCGGCAGGTGTTGCCGGCGCCGACCGGGCAGGTGCTGCTACCCGACGTTCCGAACTGGGCTTGGCACGAATACGGCATGCGGGTCGGGGTGTGGCGGTTTTTCGAGCTGTTCCGCCGGCTCGGGATCCGCCCGACCTTGTCGATCAACGCCAGGGTCTGCGAGGAATACCCGCGCGTCGCGCACGCGGCCCGGGCGGCCGGCTGGGAGTTCATGGGCCATGCCTGGGAACAGATGCCGATCCACAAGGTCGAAGGCCAGGCGGCGATGATCGGCAAGTCCCTCGACACGCTCGAACGCTTTGCCGGAGCGCGGCCGCAGGGCTGGCTCGGCCCCGGCCTGACCGAGACCTATGAGACCCCGGATCTGCTGGCCGCCGCCGGCATCAGATACATCGGCGACTGGGTTTACGACGACGAGCCGACCGAGATCCGCACCAAGCACGGCCCGCTCGTCACCTTGCCGTATTCGGTCGAGCTCAACGACATTCCGATGATGCTCGTCCAGCATCACGAGTCGGCCTACTTCACGACGCGCTGCCTCGACAGCTTTGAGCGGCTGTACGAGGAAGGGGCCGAACGCGCCAAGATCATGGCGATCGCGATCCATCCCTACATCAGCGGCCAGCCGCACCGCATCAAATACCTCGAAGCCGTCTACGACCACATCAACCGTTTTTCCGGGGTGCTGCACTGGAACGGCCTCGAGATTCTCGACTGGTATCTGAAGGTGCGCGCGGCCGTCGGGTGACCGGCGGTAAGAAAATCATGCTGCTGGGTGGTTATGGCGTGTTCTCGACCCGATCCGCTCGGCTCGATCAGTGCCGGATGGGCATTGATTAGGACATCAAACGATGACGCCATCTATGCTCATCTTATGGCACGGCAAAATGCGCACGACACTCGCACTGGACGACGATCTTCTGGCGAAGGCCGAGGCCCTTACCGGACTGCGCGAAAAATCGGCTTTGGTCCGTGAAGCCTTGCGCGCCTTAATCGAACGCGAGAGCGCCCGCCGGCTGGCAAGCCTCGGCGGCAGCGAGCCCGGTTTCGCTGCCGTTCCGCGGCGACGAACGAAACGCGGGTGATACTGGTCGATACCTCGGTCTGGGTCCAGCATCTGCGAGACGGCGTTGAGAGGCTCGCGATGTTGCTCGGCCTGGGTGAGGTTCTCGGGCATCCTTTCGTTGTTGGCGAACTTGCGCTCGGCAACATGCGACGGCGGGGAGCTGTCCTGAGCGATTTTCGGGATTTGCCCCAGGCGACCGTCGCCGCGGAAGACCAGATCCTCGGCTTCATCGATGGCCAGGCGCTGCTCGGGCGCGGCATCGGCTACGTCGACGCTCACTTGCTGGCCGCCACGCGGCTGACGCCCGGCGCGAAATTGTGGACCCACGATCGGCGGTTGCACGCAGTCGCGGCCCAGCTGAGCTTGGCGGCAACACTGTCGCAATGATCGGTCTCGGCAGGCCCCTGCGGAGCCGTTCCCGGCACGCGTAGGACAACCGAGTCCCCGGGCTGGTTCGGCACGATTTCCCTGGCTAATGTGCTGCTGTCCGCGACAGGCGGGCATGGTTCGAGGTGCGGCTTTGACCGAGAAAAAATGCGGCACCAAGGAGAAGCCTGGCCCGCTCGCCGGCATCAAGGTGCTCGATTTGACGACCGTCGTCTTGGGGCCGCTGGCAACGCAAATCCTCGGCGATCTCGGCGCCGAGGTGGTCAAGGTCGAGCCGCCCGAAGGCGACATCATGCGATACGCCGGGCCGGCACGGCATCGCGAGATGGGCCACGTTTTCCTGAACCTCAACCGCAACAAGCGCTCGCTGTGCCTCGACCTGAAGCGTCGCGAGGCGGTCGCGGCATTGCTGGCGTTGGCCCGGCAGAGCGACGTGCTCATGCACAACATGCGCCCGCAGGCGATGGCGCGACTCGGTTTTAACTATGAGAGGCTGCGCACGGCCAACCCGCGGCTCGTCTATTGCTCGGCGCACGGCTACGGCCAGGACGGCCCGCTGGCCGACCGGCCCGCCTTTGACGACATCATCCAGGGGGCGAGCGGGCTTGTCGCGTTGGAAGAGGCGACCGGCGGCGAGGCGCGTTTTGTGCCGACCCTGGTCGGCGACAAGACTGTCGGGCTGACCATGGTCTATGCCGTCATGGCGGCGCTGCTGCAGCGTGAGCGCACCGGCGAGGGCCAGGAGGTCGAGGTGCCGATGCTCGAAACCCTGACCGCATTTGTCATGGCCGAGCATATGGGCGGGCTGACCTTCGACCCGCCCTTGGGGCCGCCCGGCTATTCGCGGATGCTGGCGCCAGACCGCCGCCCGCACCGCACCGCCGACGGGCATATCTGCATACTCCCGTACAGCGACCGGCATTGGCGCGATTTCTTTCGCGTTGCCGGCCGCCCCGAATTGGCGGACGACCCGCGGCTCGCCGATGCGCAAACCCGCAGCCGCCACGTCGCCGAGCTCTATGCGATCGTCGCCGACTGCGTGCGTGGCAATACGACCGCCCACTGGCTCGCCGCGCTCAAATCGGCCGACATCCCGTGCGGGCCGGTCAACCCGCTCGCCCGATTGCCCGATGACGAGCACCTCGCGGCGGTCGATTTCTTTCCCGTTTCGGAGCATCCGAGCGAGGGCCGTATCCGCACCGTGCGCCCGCCGGTGCGCTTCGGGGCGGCCGGCTGCGGGTTGCGCCGGCCGGCTCCGCGGCTCGGTCAGCATTCGCGCGAAATCCTGCGCGAGGCCGGTCTCGGCGACGCCGAAATCGACGACCTGATCGCCCAAAAAATCGCGATCGTGGCGGCCCCTCACCCCGACCCTCTCCCCGCGGCGCGGGGCGAGGGAGAAAAGCCGGGCGAGGGGTAGGATGCCCGAGGTCTGAACGATGCGACTGAACGATGAAGAGCGGGCGATGCTCGCGGGCGAGCTTGGCGAGGTGCGGCGCTGGGCATTGGCGCATCAGGTCGCCGTCGGCGAGTTCTTCGACGCCGCCGATTTTGTGCCGGTGAGCCAGGCGCACGTCATGGCCGACACCGAATCCCTGGGCGAGGCCGGGGTGAGGTTTCTCGAGCAGCTGGCCGCCGCACCGCAAGCCGAGCGGCGGGTGCGCGTGCCGACGATCACCGACCCGCGCGGCATCGACTTCGCGGTCTACCGCCGGCTCGGGCAGAGCGAGCGGATGGCGGCCCTCGAACGGCGCGCGATCGATGCGCTGCGTGCATTCGGCGCGCTGATGACCGACACCTGCATCAATTACCAGACGATCATGGCGCCGCTCAGGGGCGAGCACCTGGCCTACGGCGACACCGGCGTCGTGATCTATTCGAACAGCGTTCTCGGCGCCCGCAGCAATTTCGAGGGTGGCCCGTCGGCATTGGCGGCGGGTTTGACCGCGCGCGCCCCGCGCTACGGCTATCACCTCGACGAGCGCCGGCGCGCGACCCGGCGCTTTCGGCTTTCCGGGCCGCCGCGCGACCTCGCCGAATGGGGTGCGGTCGGCGGCATCGTCGGCGAAGCGTGCGGGTCGTACTGGGAGGTTCCGTTGGTCGAGGGCGTCGAGACGATCCCCGGCTCGGACGCGCTCAAGCATTTTGGCACAGCGGCGGCGAGCTTTGGTTCGGTGGCACTGTTTCACATGCCGCGGATCACGGCCGAGGACGCGGTCGTCGCCGGCCCCTCCGCAGAGGCCGTGCAGATCGGCCGCGCCGAGATCGACGCCTTCTTGGCGCGTTACGCCGCGCCCGGCGACAAGCTTGATTTGGTTGTGTTCGGCGCGCCGCAATTGTCGTTGTTCGAGGTCGAGGCAGTGGCCCAGGCGCTCGATGGCCGCCGCATCCATGCCGACACGACTTTGCTGGTCACGACCTCGCCCGAGATCAAGCATGCCGCCGACCGCATGGGATTGACGCAGCGGGTCGAGGCGGCGGGGGGCGTCGTCGCGCAGGGGATCTGTTTCTATCAGAGCTACGCGCGCGAGATGGCCGAGGCCAACGGCTGGACTCGCCTCATGACCAACTCGGCCAAGCTCGTCAACATCATCGGCGGCTACGGCTATCGCCCGACCCTCGCCAGCCTCGGTCGTTGCGTCGATTCCGCCGTCGCCGGCCGCGTGCTGTAATGCCGGTCGTGCTGCGCTGCCATAAGGGGATCGGGCCGGCGGTCGTCGGCACGGCGCTCGTCGCCCACGACAATTTCTCGGCGCGCTACGACCTCGACCGGGTCAAGGGGGTGTTCTCGCGCCCGGGCCACAAGCTCGCCGGGGAGAGCTATGTCGACCGCATCCTGGTGCTCGACAACGCCAAAGGCGGTGTGGCCACCGCCTGGATGCTCCACGAGATGAGGGCGCGCACGATCGTGCCGCGGGCCCTGGTCTTCAACCGGGTCAACCCGATCCTGGCCCAGGGTGCGGCCTTTGGCGATGTCGCGCTGGTCGAACGCTTCGCCGACGGCGACGTGACCCGGCTGATCCGCACCGGCGACGAATTGCGCGTCGACCCCGCTGCCGGCCTCGTTGAAATCCTCAGCCGCGACCGGTGAATGGTCGCCAATCGCGGACGTGCTGACGCAATGCGCGACGGAGAGGAAAAGCGGTGGTTTACAGCTTCCGGGTCTGACCCTACCGTGCGTTCCGGAATGAGCACGCTCATGAGCACCGATGACCGGTCCGCTGCTTGACCCGGACGAGCCCCGCCCGGTCGACCTGACGAACGAGGCCGGGGGCTCGGTTTTTTTGATCGCGTGCGACCATGGCGGGCGAGCGATCCCGCGGCGGCTCGACCGGCTTGGGCTGGCCGAGCCCGACACCTTTCGCCACATCGCGTGGGACATTGGCGCTGCCGCGGTCGGCAAGCGGCTCTGTGCGCAACTCGACGCGGCGCTCGTCGTGCAGACCTATTCGCGGCTGGTCATCGACTGCAACCGCGATCCGTCGGTGCCGAGCTCGATCGTGGAAATCAGCGAGGACACCGAAATCCCGGGCAACCGCGGCCTGGGCGAAGCCGACCGCCTGGCGCGCCGCGACGCGATCTTTCGCCCCTATCAGGACCGGATCGCCGCGCTGCTCGACCGCCGCGCGGATCAGGGCCGGGCCTCGGCGCTGGTCGCCCTGCACAGCTTCACGCCGATCTTCAAGGGGGTGTCGCGGCCGTGGCATGCGGGCATCCTGTTTAACCGCGACGCGCGGCTCGCCCGCCCGCTCCTCGAATTGCTGCGCGCCGAGGACGGCCTCGCCGTCGGCGAGAACGAGCCCTACCGGGTCACCGACCTCACCGACTACACCGTCCCGGTGCACGGCGAGCGCCGCGGCCTGCCGCATGTCGAGATCGAGATCCGCCAGGATCTGATCGCCGACCCGGCGGGCCAGGCTGTTTGGGCCGAACGTCTCGCGCGCCTGCTACCGGCCGCCTACGCCGCGTTTCAGCGCCAAGCGCTGGACGTCAATCGCTAAATCGCCGATTCCAGCGCGCGAGCCGAGCCGAGAGGAAAACTGCCGTGGTTGCCGTCGTCGAAACCAAGCAAGAAGCCGGCGCTGCCCAGTCGATCGAGTTCAGGGTCGAGCGACACCCCGACGATCCCGATCTCCTCGTCGGAAGCTGGCGTCTCGCCCACAACGGCAAGATCATCGAAGAGAGCAGGCCCGGCGTGCCCATTCGGATGGAGTTTCGCTTTGCGGTCGACTGCGCCGACCAGCATGGCATCCCGTTCGTCTGGGTCAACGACCCCGACGAGCTGTTTCCACCATGGGAGCGATAAGCCGGCCGGTCGAGTCGAGCTGGTGCGTGCATCGGAACGAACCAAAGCCCCCCGCGGCCTTAGCGCCAGCTCGCTAGACAGGGGCGGCGGGCGGGACGCGGCGCAGCGCCGGTAGCAGCTCGTCGCTGATCAGCCGCATGCTGGCGAGCGCGTCCGCGACCGGCATGCCGCTCCAATGGGTGCGGAAAATCAGGAAGTTGGCGCCCGCCTCTTCCCAGCACGGGCGCAGCTGCTGATAGCATTCCTCGGGGCTGCCGAGCACAAACCGGTCCTGCAGCAGCGCGTCGAGCGAGCGGCGAAACGACTCTCGCCCAGGCAGGACCTGGTCCTGGCCCCATTGCGCGTAGGTGCGGTATTTCTCGGCGAGGTATGGGCCCGCCGTCTCGACGGCGGTGCGCTGGTCCCGGGCGCAATAGATCTCGCGCAGATAAGGCAGCACCCTCGGGAACGGCTTGCCGAGGCGCGCCAGCTCGGCGCGGTAGAGCGCCATCTGGCCGGCGATGACCGGCATCGTCGCATGCGGATTGACAAACAGGCTGTCGCCGAGTCGGGCGGCGCGCCGCACCGCGGCGTCGCTGTTGGCGGCGACCCAGATCGGCGGGTGCGGCTTTTGCACCGGGCGGCAGGTCGCGGTCACTGCGGCAAGCCGGCAGACCTCGTTTTCAAAGGTCACGCCGTCCTCGGTCCACAGCCGGCGCACGACCTCGAGGCACTGCTCGAAGCGGCGCACCCGCCCGCCGCGCGGCACGCCGAACGCGTCGAACTCGACCTCGCGGTAGCCAAGGCCGACGCCAAAGACAAAATTCCCGCGCCAGATCGCGTCGAGCGAGGCGATGCACTCGGCGACCTCGACCGGGTTGTGCAGGGTCGCCAGCAGCACCCCGGCGATGCCGGTCATCTCACCGGCCTCAGCCGCGAGCCGCGCCAGAAACGGGACCAGCTGCAGCTGTCGCACGCCGTCGCTCAAATAATGCTGGCCGGTGGCGACGGCGTCCCAGCCGCGGTCGCGCGCCAGCCGCGTCATCGCATACTGCCCTTCGAGCTCGGCGACGACGTCGCTCCCCGGCGGGTGCTGCCCGGTCAGAAAAATCCCGATCTTCACGCGTCCTCCTCCGAGGGCGGCCCCGGTTGGAAGCGGGGGCGGCGGGCTCGCGCGAGGTTACCTCGAAACCTTTTGCCAGGTGAAATCATAGCTGCAGGAATTACTGGCCTGGCGCACGCGTGCCGTGCCGGTGCTGTCGACCTGGCCGCTGACGCTTAGATTGAGCGGCTGGGAGCCGGCGTTGTTGCTATTTGACGGTGCAACCAGGCCCATTGTGAGCGCGCCTTGCGGCCCGACCGTGCCTCTAAGCTTGTAGCCCGTCGCGTTGGTATAACGCGCCTGCCCGTTTGCAATATGGAGCGGCCCCGGTCTGCGGTTCGGGCATGGACCCATTCGGCCGTTCCGATCCGTGTAGGTTGAATTGACACTGGTGGAGGAAACCACTCGGTAGGTCCCGTCAAACGCTGGTGACGTCTGCGCATTCGCGGCAGCAGCGAACAAACTGAGCCAACCGACGATCAACACCCATTCGATGTTTTTTTGCATGCGCCAACCCTCCCATTTGCCAGATTTTTCGCACTGATGAGTGGGAGCGGGTTTACCCCGCTTTCTCAAGCAGCCAATTTACGGGAAGTTAGACCGCGAGGCGAGCGGCGTCGCACTACCCACGCGCTTGCCTACTCGCTTCAGATCACCGCTTCGGAGGCCGCGTCGAAGAAATGCAGCCGCTCCGGGTTGATCGCAAGCCGCAGCTTTTCGTGAATCCCGACCCGCACGTCGGGCTCGACCGACGCCACCATCGTATTGCGGCCGACCGCCACGTCGAGCAGGATTTCCGAGCCGAGCTTTTCGACAACCTCGACCGCGGCCTCGAATCCCAATTCGGCGGGGTCGGCGGCGGAGGCGACATGCAAATCCTCCGGCCGGATGCCCATCGTGACCTGGGTTCCGGCATAGCGGCCGAGCCGCCCGGCGGTCTCTTCCGGCACTTTGATGCGAATGCCGTCATCCTCGGCCCACAGCGCGCCGTCGACTGAGCGCACCGTTACGGCGGCAAAATTCATCGCCGGCGACCCGAGAAACCCGGCGACAAAGCGGTTGGCCGGCTCGTTGTAGAGCTCGAGCGGTTCGCCGACCTGCTGCACCAGCCCGTCGCGCATCACGAGGACGCGGTCCCCCAGGGTCATCGCCTCGACTTGGTCGTGGGTCACGTAGATCGCGGTGGTGCCGAGCCGGTTGTGCAGCTTCTTCAATTCGACGCGCATCTGCACCCGCAGCTTGGCGTCGAGGTTGGACAGCGGCTCGTCGAACAAAAACACCTGCGGGTGGCGGACGATCGCGCGGCCGAGCGCCACGCGCTGGCGCTGGCCGCCCGACAGCTGGCGCGGCTTGCGCTGCAGCAACCCCTGGATGCCGAGGATTTCGGCCGCCTCCTGGACCCGCCGGCCGATGTCGGCGCGGTCGAATTTCCGCATTTTGAGGCCGAACGCCATGTTGTCGTAGACGCTCATATGCGGGTAGAGCGCGTAGTTCTGAAACACCATGGCGATGTCGCGGTCCATCGGCGACAGCCCGTTGATGACCTTGTCGTCGATCAGGATGCGCCCCGACGAGATCGACTCGAGCCCGGCCACCATGCGCAGGGTGGTGGTCTTGCCGCAGCCGGACGGGCCGACCAGGACGATGAATTCCTTATCATGGATCGACAGGTTTACGTCGCGGACGGCATAGACCTCGTCGAAGTTCTTGTTGACGTTCTGGAGGGCAACCTCGGCCATGTATCTCTCTCAGCAGCCGGCCCGCAATGAAGCAGGAACCATCAACCGGGATCGTTGCCCCCGCAAAAGCGCGGGTCCAGGGAGGTCACCGCAGCCCCCGAATTCCCTGGATTCCCGCTTTCGCGGGCATGACGAAAAGCCGATTGCGATATCCTTAGCTCATTGGTCGGACCGTGGATTATAAAGACTAACCTTTGACCGAGCCGGTCACGCTGGCGACGTAATGCTCGACAAAGAACGAATACACAAACGCCACCGGGATCGAGCCCAACAATGCCCCGGCCATCAGCTCGCCCCAATAAAACACGTCGCCGCGGATCAACTCGGAAGTGACGCCGACCGGCACCGTCTTTTCACCGGGCGAAGACAGAAACACCAGCGCGTAAATGAACTCATTCCACGACAGGGTGAAGGCAAAGATCCCGGCTGACAGAATGCCCGGCACCGCGATCGGGAAGATGATGTAGACCATCGCCTTCCAGCGCGTCGCACCGTCGATGCGGGCGCATTCCTCGAGCTCCTTGGGGATGGACTTGAAATACCCCATCATCAGCCAAGTGCAGAACGGGATCAGAAAGGTCGGATAGGTCAGGATCAGGGACCAGCGCGTGTCGCCCAGGTGAAAGTTGCGAATGATGTCGGCGAGCGGAATAAACAGCAGGGTCTGCGGCACCAGATAGGTGATGAAAATGATCGTGCCGAGCGACCCGGCGAACGGAAACTTCAAGCGCGACAACGCGTAGCCGGCGAGCAGCCCGCAGAACAGCGAGATCGCCGTCGCCGACAAGGCGATGATCATCGTGTTCATCAGCCACGTGGTAAACAGGGTCTGGGTCAGCAGGTCCCTGACGTGGCTTAAAGTCGGGTACCAGGTCCAAAACGGGTTGTAGTTGGCGGCATTCCACGGCCGGTACAATTCCCGGTCGGGCCGGATGGAGGTTATTACCATCCAGTAGAACGGAAACAGCAGCGCGATGATAAACGCGCTCAGCGGAATGTAAAAAAACACCCAGCGCCGCCAGAGCGCACCCTCGATCATGGTTCAGATTCCGGCCGGAAAGGCGTTCAATGGGTCTCGACCTTGCGGATGTAGAGGAGCTGCACGATGACGACGAGCAGCAAGACCGGAAACACCGCCAGCGAGATCGTCGCACCCTGGCTCAACAATCCGGTGCCGATGCCGATCTGATAGGCATAGGTGGCGAAGAGCTGTGTCGCATTGGCCGGGCCGCCTCCGGTCAGCACATAGACGAGCTGAAAATCGGCAAAGGTCTGAATGACCGAAAACAGCACGACCACCAGGGTCACCGGCAGCAGCAGCGGCCAGGTCACATGGCGAAAGCGCTGCCACGCCCGGGCGCCGTCGATCGCCGCCGCTTCGTGCAGCTCGGGGCTGATCGTCTGCAGCCCGGCCAAGAGGGTGATCGCGTAAAACGGCACGCCGCGCCAAACGTTGACGATGATCACCGAAATCATCGCCAGCCCGGGTTCGCCGAGCCAGTTGATGCGGCTGTCGATG
>DATMLF010000137.1:0-9415 GCA_035570595.1 Allostellaceae bacterium | reverse complement strand
CCGGCCGAGCTCGGCTGGGGCACCCACGAACGGCATTTTCCGGCGGACGGGCGGCGGCATGATTTTGGCGGCGGCGCGGCGATCTACCTGCTGCGGCCGGGGGCGGCGACCCGGGTGCGCAGCTGGACCCCACTTGAAGGCGCCTACTACGGCTATTTGATCACGCACGGCGAATCGATCTCGATCGCCGACTTCCTGACCCTGAGGGAGGGCGGCGAGGCACGCTATCGACCGACCTGCCACTATGCCTACCACCCGTGCGACGACGCGGTGCTGAGCCTCCATGAATTCGCCGGCAAGAACTGGCGGCTGCAGGCGGCCAAACGGCTGATGATGGACGAAATCACCACCGGGACCGACGAGCTCGGGGTATTGCTGATGGGCCAGCTTGGCAGGGTCTATTGGTACGGCTCGCGCTTGACGATCGACGAGGCGCGGCGGGTGGCGCCGCACAACAACGCCACCTCGCTGCAGGTCACGGCGGCGGTGCTGGGCGGCCTCGTCTGGGCGCTCGAGCATCCGCGAGAGGGCGTCGTCGAACCCGAGGACATGGATTTCGCCCGGGTCCTCGAGGTAGCCCGGCCCTATCTCGGCGACATCGCCGGGGTCTACGGCAGCTGGACGCCGCTGGAGGATCGCGAGCGCCTGTTTCCGGAGGATCTCGACCGCGACGACCCGTGGCAGTTCAAAAACATTCGCGTCGTCTGAGGGGTTGAAGCCCGCGCGGGCGAGCCGCCGCCTCGCCCTCGGGTCAGTGCCGGAAGCGGCGGATGCCGGAAAACACCATCGCGATGCCGGCCGCGTCGGCTGCGGCGATCACCTCGGGGTCGCGTACCGAGCCGCCGGGCTGGATCACCGCCGTCGCACCGGCGGCGACCGCCGCTTCGAGACCGTCGGCGAACGGGAAGAAGGCGTCCGAGGCCAGCACCGCGCCACGCGTCGGCGACACTGGCGAACCCGCCGCGCGGCCGATTTCGGCGGCCTTGTCGGCGGCGATCCGCACGCTGTCGACGCGGCTCATCTGACCCGCCCCGATCCCGACGGTGGCGCCGCCGCGGGCAAAGACGATCGCGTTCGACTTGACGTGCTTGACGACCTTGTCGGCGAACATCAGGTCGGCCGTCTCGGCCTCGCTCGGCGTCCGTCGGGTGACGACGGACAGCCGCTTTTCGGCGACCTGTGCCCGGTCGCGCTCCTGAACCAGGATCCCGCCGGCAACCGAGCGGTAAGCGCTTCCTGCCGCCGCCGGGTCGGGCACGGCACCCGCGACGAGGAGGCGCAGCCCGGCGCGCGCGGCGAGTCGTGCGGCCGCGTCCGGCTCGACTTCGGGGGCTATCACCACCTCGACAAAGAGCCGGCCGATCGCCTCGGCCGCGGTCCGGTCGAGGGGGCGGTTCAGCGCCACCACCCCGCCAAACGCGCTGATCGGGTCGCAGGCGAGCGCCTTGTCCCAGGCCTCACGCAGGCTCGCGCCGACGGCGACGCCGCACGGGTTGGCGTGCTTGACGATCGCGACCGCCGGCCGGGCGAACTCCGCGACCAGCTCGAAGGCCGCGTCGGCGTCGGAATAGTTGTTGTACGAGAGTTCCCTGCCCTGGAGCTGGCGCGCGCTCGCCACCCCCGGCCGCGGTTCGCCGGTGCGATAGAACGCCGCGACTTGGTGGGGGTTTTCGCCATAGCGCAGCCGCTGCGCCAGCCTGCCCGCGACAACAAACCGGTCGGGGAGCATGTCGCCCTCCTCGCGCGCCAGCCATTCGGCGACGGCGGCATCATAGGATGCGGTCAGTGCATACGCCTTCTGCGCCAGCTCGCGCCGCAGCGCGGGTGCGACCGAGCCCTCGCCGTCCGCCAGCGCCGCGAGGACCCGCGAATAGTCGGCGGGGTCCGTCACGACGATCACGGAGTCGTAGTTCTTCGCGGCCGCCCGGATCAGCGCCACGCCGCCGATGTCGATGTTTTCGATGCAGTCGTCGCGGCTGGCGCCGGCGGCGACGGTCTCGGCAAACGGATAGAGGTTGCACACGAGGAGGTCGATTGGTGCAATGCCGCGCAGGCTTAGCGCGCCGAGGTGATCCGGCCGATCGCGGCGCGCGAGCAGCCCGCCATGGATCGCCGGATGCAGGGTCTTGACCCGCCCGTCGAGAAATTCGGGCACGCCGGTAACCTCGGCCACCTCGGTCACCGCGAGCCCCGCCGCCCCTAGCGCCTGCGCCGAGCCGCCGGTCGAGACGAGCGCGATCCCGCGGGCGGCGAGCGCCGCGCAGAAATCGGCGATCCCCGTCTTGTCGCTGACCGAGACCAGGGCTCGGCGAATCTTGTCAGGCGTCGCGTTCATCGGCCGGGTATAGGGTTGGCGGCTGCCGCAGGCAAGCTCAGCGGGGCCGGCTCTTACTCGACCGCGGTGGCGGCCCGCCGCGGGCGAGCGCCGTCAGCAATGCCAGGACAATGACTGCCGCGGCGGCGAGCGCGGGCGGGCCGAGGCCGTTTTCCGCCGCCCAGCCGCAGGCGATCAGCAGCAAATCCGCGAGGACCACCCGTTTGACGACGGCAGCATGGCCGAGCCCGCGCCGGACCGCCTGCTGGTAATAGTGCTCGCGATGCGCCTGCCACACCCGCTCGCCGCGCAGCAAGCGCCGCCCGAGGGTGATCGTCGCGTCGGCGAGAAAATAAAGCGGCAGGATCAGCGCGATCCTCCAGCGGCCCGCGGCGGCGAGCCCGATCAGCAGGTATCCCGTCAGATAGCCAAGCGGCGCGCTGCCGACATCGCCGAGAAAGACCCGCGCCGGCGCCCAGTTCCACACGAGAAAGCCCAGGGCCGCGCCGAGGATCGCGCCGGCGAGCAAACCTACGCTCGGGTCGACCCCAGCGCCGAGCGCCGCGAACAGCAGCAACCCGCCGCCGATCGCCGCCGCCTCGCTGCCGGCGATGCCGTCGATCCCGTCCATGAAATTGTAAAGGTTGACCCACCACACCCACACAAGCCCAAGGGCGGTGAAATACGCCGCCGGACCGAGCCACCCCCTGACCGCGTTGTCGCCCTCGGGCAGCGCCAGCAGCCCGACCGCGACCGCCGCCGCTTGCGCCGCCAACCGCACCGGCGGGGACAGGTCATGCAAATCGTCGATCCAGCAGACGGCGGCGAACAGCCCGGCCGCGACGCAGACCGGTATCACTCCGGCAGTCACCCAGCCGGCGGCGGCGAAGCCGAGCCACGCCAGCAGCACCGTCGCGACGACGGCGATGCCGCCGCCCCGCGGTGTCGGGACCTGGTGAGAGGATCGTTGATTTGGCCGGTCGAGCACGCCGCGGCGGCGCAGGACCGGGATCAGCGCCCATGTGGCGAGACCCGAGAACAGACCGCTCGCCGCAACCATGGCGGCGCTCAACGCCGCGTCCGCCGCGTCGAGGTGGCCCGCCTCGGACAAGCTAATCGTCGGCGGTCTCGCGCTCACGGCGCAATGCCCAGCGCACCGTCGTGCCGCCCGGCGCCGCCGCCCCGCTCAGCACCACCTGCTGGGTTTTTCGCGCCTCGCCCGATCCGAGATAGACGCTCTCGCCGAGGGTTATCGCGGCACCGGCCGTCCGCAGCCGCCAGCGCAGGCCGCTCGGCAGCCGCAGGAGGGCCGCTGTTTCGTCGTCGGCGAGCGAGGCCTGCACCGAGGGGTGCAGATGAAAGCGCACCGCGAACTCGGCCCCGGGGCGCCCGCTCAGGCGCTCTTCGCCGCGCAAATCCTCACCGTCGGCGGCGAGGAACAGCTCCCGCGTGTAGATCAGCCCAAACCGCTCGCGGTAACCGTCGTGGGTCGCCGAGATCCATTGCTGGCCGTCGTGCTCGGCGCGCTCGCACGAGACCGAGGTCGGCGTGCGGTTGAGCACGCCGTCGTCGCGAATCTCGGCCGAGTTGGTGTCTGCCACGACCAGCACCGAATGCGCCGCGCTGGCGCGGGCGACCCGCGACCAACCCGACTTGGGACCGCGATAACCGCCGCAATTGACGATGACGCGCTCGCGCCCATGGCTCATCTCAAAGGACAGGGCACCAGCATGGGCATGCAGGTCAAACGCCGGCGGCGGCCGCCTGCCGGTGTCGACGACGACGAGGCTCTTGTCCGCTTGCAGGCGCTCGAAACCGGTGTCGGGCGCCCGCGTCAACGCCCGCCCCTTGGTCTCCGACCGGGTCAGCACGAGGTCGAGCAGGATGCCGTCCTCTTCCAGCGAATCGTTGAAGAGCGCCAACCGGCGGTCGCCGTGGCGAAACAGCCGCAGCACCGGCGCCGCCCGCTCGATGGCGTCCTCTAGCGCACCGGGCGCCTCGGCCTTCGCCGCGCGCAGCACATTGCGGATGTCGACCAGGTCCTGCAGCACTGTCAGCTGCGCCGACGGACTGCGCGAGCGGTGGCCCCCGTCGGGAAAAAGTTGGGCCGGCATCTCGCGCTCCAGCCATTTCAGTGCCTTGGCGAGCCGCCCCGGCGAATCGCCGAGCGCCACGGTGCCGGCAATCAGCCCCTTCAAGGCGCGCAGCCGCGCCGCCCCCTCGAGTTCCCAGCCCGCGATCCTTGCGAGATGGCGGTTCTGTGCGGCGAGGCTCGCCAGGATGGCGCGCCGCAGGGCGGGGTTCTGGTCACCCCCCGCGATCTCGTCGAAATGGCTGATCCAGGCAAACAGGCGCGTCGCCAGCACGTCCGAGCGCCACGCAACCGAGCGATAGCCGATCCCTTCGTCGGCGAGCCAGCTCTGCACCAGCTCGCGGGCGACCTCGCGGGCCGCGGCTCCGGCCGCGGCAAGGTCGGCAATCCAGTCAAAGCCGTGCCAGCACGCCAGCCAGTCCTCTCCGGCGGCGGGCGGAAACCAGCGCGGCGATGGGCTGCGGACCAGCTTCCCGGCAAGCTCGACCTCGCCCGCCGCGATCGCCGCGCCGCGCTGCGGGTCGCCCGGCCAGGCCTGGCCGATCTTGACCTCGACGCCGGGCGGAACCCGGCCGACCAGCGTGTGGCGATAGAACCGGTTGCCCGTCAGCGACCGAAGCATGTCGTGGCGCATGCGGGCGGCGATGCTCAAGCCGTCGCCGTCGCGCTGCTCCGTGGGCGCTCTGCCGCGGGTATGGCCGGCGATCCTCCTCATCCGCACGCAAGACGGACGCGAAACCGTCGCACGCTACCGGAGCGCCGGTTGCAACAGGCCAGCCGGACCAACGAACGCATGCTGTTTGGTAACAAGGATCGGCGCCCGCCGCAAGCCGTCGGCGCCGCACGCCGGCGGGTGCTAGGCCGCCGCCCCCGTTCTGGTCAGCCGGGCGGAAAAGAAGCCGTCGACGCCGTCAAATTCGGCCAAGTGGCACGGCAAGGTCCGCAGGTCTCCCTCTGGCGTTACCCAGTCGGAGCGTCCGCCCACTTCATCGGCGGTGATCTCTCGACGGGCAACCGCCGCTCCCGACCGAAGCAATTTTTCGATCTGCCGCGGCCCCTCTTCGGGTTCGAGCGAGCAAGTGCAATAGACAAGCGTCCCGCCCGGAGCCAGCATTTCGACCGCTGCTCGCAGCAGGTTCTCCTGAACGACCGACAAGCGGGCCACGTCGTCCGGCATCTTGAGGTGGGGGACGTCGGGGTGGCGGCGAATCGCGCCGGTGGTCGTGCACGGGGCGTCGAGCAGCACGCAGTCGACCGGGCGGGCCGGGCGCCAGGTCAGCGCGTCCGCGGCGAGGGCTTCGATCGACAAGCCAAGCCGGTTGAAATTGGCCAGCAGGCGGTCGAGCCGGCGGGTCGACCGGTCGATTGCCACAACCCGCGCGCCGGCGCTGGCGAGCTGAGCGCTTTTCCCGCCGGGTGCGGCGCACAAATCGACGACCTCGCGCCCGGCGATGTCGCCAAACAGCCGTGCCGGCAACGCGGCAGCCGCGTCCTGAACCCACCACGCGCCCTCGGCGTAGCCGGGCAGCGACGTAACCGCGCCGCCGGCAGCCCGCCGCAACGTCCCGGTGGGCAACAGCGTCCCTTGCAGCCGCTCGCACCATGCTTCGGGATCTTCGCGCAATGTCAGGTCGAGCGGAGCCTCTTTCAGGTGAGCATTGGCAATCGCGCGGGCCGCGTCCTCGCCATACGCGCAGCTCCACGACTCCCAAAGCCACCCGGGCGTGTTGAGCCGGGGCGCGTCATGGGTGCGGGTCAGGGTCGGCCCCTCGACGCTCAATCGCCGGAGAACCGCGTTGACGAGCCCTTTATGCGACAGGAAACCGCGGCCGTGGGCTAAATCGACACTGGTGGCGACGGCCGCGTGGGGAGGGGTGCGCAGGAACAGGAGCTGCGCCACGCCGAGGCGCAAAATGTCGTGCACGACCGCCGCCCGCGGCGCCAAGGGGGTACTTAGGCATGACGCAATCAGCGCGTCGATTTGGCCGAGCCGACGCAACGCGGTCGCGACCAGCAGGCGGGCAAAGGCGCGGTCTCGCCCCGCCAGCATCTGCATCGCCGGATTGTCGTCGATTGCATCGTCAAGCGGGCGCTTACGGCGCAATACCGCGCCGAGGAGCTCCAGGGCAACGTACCGGGCAGTTGGCGCTTCAGCCATCAAGGTTCTTCTGGGGCATGAGAGGCTGGACGGGCAGACACCCACCTCCTTTGAATGCTCGGGCAACGCCGCGCCTTCCGGATCGTTCCGGTTCGGCCCTGCCCGATATAGCGCGGCGTCGGGGCTCTTGAGATATCGCGTCTCGTTGCCACATTTTGCTCATGCGCGAGCCTTCATCGAAAAACCCGCCGCTGGAGCAATATACGCCGCCCCGGACGCCCGCTATGCCCGCCCCATCTCAGCCGCCGGCACCGCCCGCGGAAATCGGCGGCCCGAAAGGCCCCGAGCCGACGCGCTATGGAGATTGGGAATATAACGGCCGCTGCACCGATTTTTGAGGGGTGCGAAGATACTTGCCGAAACGGGCGCCGGTGCGCGCGCGGAACCCGAGGACGCGTGCGTCCCAACCGGGTGCGCAACAGCACACTCCTCGTTGCTCGCCCGTTCAGGACGCTTCGCTCGTCGGGGATCAGGCTTTTCAGCTCAAACGCCTGCCGACCCTGAGGAGGGCAGAAGGGTTCTCGAAGGGTGCCGAGGTCGGGAAGCCGGATTTTTCACAGCCTGCCTACTGACCGGAAACGGGATAATTTTATTCGAGCTTACGTAGAAATCCGGGACGAGGCGGCGTCCGCGCGCCTTCAGCCATCTCCGCCGTCGCGCGATTTTGCTGCATCGGGGCCGGAATGTGGGGTATGGAAGGGCTAGATTAACGCGTGCAGGCAATAATTCTTCGATCACATTGACGAAGCAAAGCCGATGGGTCTGCTGTCACGCTTTTTCGCCCTGAACCGGCGGCTCAGCCTTGCGCTCGAAGCTCGGCTGCCGGAAGACTTCCGCCGTCACTTCCATACGGTCTACAAATTCCAGGTGGCGGAAATGCTCAACCGCCGGCCTGGGCAGGTTGCGTTTGACATCGGCGGCGGAAAAGATTGCCCTTTTCTGCGGTATGTCAGCGAGCCGCGCGCGCATACGATCATCGCGTTCGACTGCTCCGAGGAGCAGCTGCGACGCAACCACGACCTCGAAAGCCGGGTCCTTTGCGACGCCGCGGCGAACGGGCTTCCGGTGCGCGACCGATCCGCCGATCTTGTCGTGTCGCGGTCGGTGGTCGAGCATATTCGCGACAACCAGGCGTTTTTTGAAAATTGCGCGCGCGCCCTGCGCCCGGGGGGGACCATGATCCATGCCTTCCCAGGCAGATTTGCGCCATTTGCGTTGATGAACCAGCTGCTGCCGAATTGGCTTGTCCGCCGGCTGATCACTTATTTCCTTCCGGAATGGGTCGAGGAAGGCAATTTCGGCTTTGTCGCTTTTTACGACCACTGCTATTTCTCGGCGATCAAGCGGCTGATCGGGCGCAACGGGCTGCAAAACCCACGGTATATCCTGACCTATTACCAAAGCATCTATTTCATTTCATTTTTTCCGCTATTCTGCCTGATGGTCAGCTATGACTTGATCGTTTGGCGTTGCGGGATTCGAAATCTCGCCTCGGGCATCCTGGTCATGGCCGAACAGCCGCCGGGGCGATCGGATCGCGACGCCGACAATCGCGGTCCTGCCGATGCGGCCGTGCCGTGCCCGAAAGACCGGCGCGAGCTTGCGGCCTAGCGCGCCGGCACCCCTCCCCTTCCCTACCGTCGATTCGGACCCGCGCCAATGGCAGAGCTCTCACCACCAGACGAGGCCGAGGCGCGGCAAGGCTGGACCGGCGGCTTGAGCCAACCGATCCGCGTCGGGCCACGTTTGTCGCCCGCGGGCGGGGTGGCTGTCGATCGGGTCGATCTGGCGCGACCACTGTCGCCGACGGCAAGGGAGCAGATTCGCGATGCTTTTTTGGCGCATCACGTCGTCGTCTTTCATGACCAAAAGCTGACCCGGGAACAGCAATTCGCCTTTGCCGCCGCCTTCGGCGTCGTCGAAGGCCCGGCGGCGTATCCCTCCTCCGGCAAGCGCTATTCGGTCGCCCACGTCATCTCGAACGTGGGCGCCGACGGCAATCCGACCGACCGGTCGACGTCCCCGGTCAGCAACTACAATTGGCATACCGACAAGGCCTATCGCCGGGTGCCGCCGATGATGACGAGCCTTTATGCGGTCGAGCTCCCGCCCTCGGGCGGCGACACCGAATTCGCCAACACGACGATGGCCTACAGCGCCCTGCCGGCGGAGACTAAGCGCCGCATCGCCGGGCTGCACGTGCTGTTCCGCTGGGGTGCCAGTCTCCCGCCGAACGATCCAGCGATCGCGCGCGCCGAGAGTGGCGACCCGGTCGCCCATCCGCTGGTGCGCACCCATCCGGAGACCGGCGGCAAAGCGCTCTACCTCGGGAATCACGCCTTGCACATCAAGGACCTCCCGGACGCGGAAGGCAGAGCGCTTCTCGACGAGCTGCTGGCGCACGCGACGCAGCGCCAATTCGTCTACGCGCATCGCTGGCGGCTCGGCGACCTGGTCATGTGGGACAACCGCTGTCTTCTCCACCGCGCGGTCGCCAATTTCGAGATGGGCCGGCACCGCCGCGTTCTTCACCGCACCGTGGTTCGAGGCACCGTGCCGTTTTGAGCCGGTGAAAAGGACTTTGTCCGGCTCCGCGTGTGATTAGCGGTGCTAAATCCCCGCTGCTTTCTCGGGCGCAGCAAAAAGAGGGCATAGCGTCGGTTGTTATCTAAACAACGCGGCTTTTATCAACCAAAGACAGTGATCTTGATCGAAGACGGGGTTTTTTCGTGAGATTCTAAGGGCCTTCGGGGGCGGGGGAGTTGGATGATGGTGAACGCGGTCCGCGAGGTGCTGTTGGGGATCCGAACGGTCACCCAGATGGTTCAAGCGTTTTGCGACGAGGAGCGGT
>DATMLF010000136.1:0-39929 GCA_035570595.1 Allostellaceae bacterium | reverse complement strand
CAGGGTCCGCGTCTTGAGGTCGAGGCCGGGCCGCGTCCACAAGGCGCCAAAGACGGTCTCGGTCGCGACATCGATGAACTTCTTCATGACTGGGTCGCTGTAGATTTCGCGCGCCGAGCGCTCGACCGCCGCGTCCCCCATCAGCCGGCGGCGCATCGCCGCGCCTTTTTGGTAAAGCTCGCTTTCGGGCATCGATGTTCCCCTGGGTTGACGTATTGCCGTGCGTCGATTGTGCCCTGTCCGGCTGGTTCGGAACAAGCCGCCGCCAAACCCGACCCGCCCCTTTTCGGCCGGATGTCTCCGATCGGCGCGCCGGGTCTCGCTCGTTGACAACCCGCGGCGCCGCCACCATGCTGCTGCGACCACAGGTGATGGAGTTCACCTTTTAACCGCCCTTGGGGCTGATGACTCCTGCATTCGTCCACCCGGACGACAGGAGGAGTTTCGATGAGAGCCCCCCGGCGCCCCCCAGCAAGAGCGCGCGTGCCTGTTGGCGCGCTGCCGTTGCGGCCGCAGGAGGCCGGCGCGTGAGTCTGCGCGACATCCTGTTGCAGATCGCGCAGGTAGCGGCGGTGCTGGTCCTCGCGCCGCTGATCCAGGGGGTGATCCTGCAATTCGAGGAGCGGGTGCAGCGCGCCCGCGGGCCCGGCATCTTTCAGCCGTATCGCGATCTCTGGAAGCTGTTCCACAAGCAGGTCGTCGTGCCGCAAACCGCGTCGTGGCTGTTCTGGGCAGCGCCGGTGGTTGCGTTCACCTGCATGCTGACGGTGCCGATCCTGATCCCGGTGCTGACAAATTATCCGCTGCCGTTGTCGGACATGGGGGACATCCTCGGCGGCGGCCTGATCCTGACTCTGGGCTCGTTCATGATCATCCTCGCCGGGCTGGACACGGCGAGCGCCTATGGCGGGATTGGGTCGAGCCGGGCGACGATGGTGGCGATCCTCGCCGAACCGACGCTGATCCTGGTATTCGTTGGAATCACCTTGCTCGCCAAATCGATGCTGCCCTTCGTCGTGAACCATCTGCTGGTGGCGAGCTGGGCGGCTTACTGGAGCCCGGCGCATCTGTTCCTGGTCGCGGCATTTTTTATTCTGCTGCTGGTCGAAACCGACCGCATGCCGATCCACTCGTCGACGCACATCGAAGTCTACATGATCGAGGAGGGCCGCATCCTCGAATATTCCGGCCCCTTGCTGGCGCTGCTGAAATGGGCGTCGGCGATGAAGCAATTCATTCTCTACACGATCTTCTGCAACGTCCTGGTCCTGCCTTGGGGTTTGTCGATCGAGGGCACCGCACTGGGGGCGCTCGGCGCCGCGGCGGGGCTCGTCGTCAAATTTGTCCTCGTCGGCTGCGTTGTCGTCTTTGTCGAGACCGCGCAGTCGCGCTTGCGCTTCTATCGCTATCAAGAGCCGCTGGCCGCCTCGTTCCTGCTCGCCGTCCTCGCGATCGCCGGCACGCAGTTGAGCTGACGGTCATGCCGACCCACCAGCTAGCCCCGGTAGCCTCGTCCCTTTTCAGCTTGCTGACGATCACGAGCTTGTTGCTGTCCTTTGTGATGCTCGGCTCGCGTTGGCTGAAAAATTACCTCTATGCGTTCGCGGCGCAGTCTTGGGCGGTGGCGGGCCTGTCGGCCGCCGTCGCGTTTTACGGCGGTTATCCGGAGCTCTATTTCGTCGCCGCGCTGACCCTGCTGTTTCGCGGGCTGGTTCTGCCGTACCTGATCTGGCGCATGATCCGCCGGCTCGACGTCAACCGCGAGGCCCAGGAATTCCTCCAGCCGGCCAGCGCGCTCGTCGCCGGCGCTCTCTGCGTCGTCTTCGCGCTCGCCGTCTCCTACCGCGTGGCGACGGCATTTCACCTGGAGCCCACGGTCGCGCTATTGGCGCTGACCGTCACTCTGTCGATGACCCTGATCGGCTTTTTGATGCTGGCAGTCCGCCGCGAGGCAATCAGCCAGGTGCTAGGCCTGCTGGTGATCGAAAACGGCGTTTTTCTCGGCTCGCAGATCCTGGCGCCGGGGATGCCGCTGTTGATCGAGCTGGTGATCCTGTTCGACCTCCTGATCGTCGTCGCATGTTTTGGCGTGCTGGTCGGCTACCTGTTGACCCGTGTCGGGACCACCCGCACGTCGAGCTTGAACCGGCTTGTCGGCTGATGACCGGCTGGCTGCTCGCGGCGCTGTTGGCCGCACCACTTGCCGCGGTGATCGGCTGTCCGATCCTGCGCGCCCCGCGCCCGTGCGAGGCGCTCAATCTGGTCGCCGGCGCGGTCTCGTTCGCCTGTGCCCTGCCGCTCCCGTTCCTGCTTGGCGGACGCGCGCTATTCTACTGGGACGGCTACGTTATCCTCGACCGGGTTTCGGCCTGGGTCGTTTTGTGCACGGCGATCGTCTACTTTCTCGCCTCGATCTACGCCGTCGGCTACATGCGCCTGTTAAACGAGGATCGCCGGCTTTTCCGGTTTTACGCGCTGTTCGCCGGGTTCGCGCTGACCACCCTGGCGGCGCCGCTGATGAACAATCTGGGCCTCTATTGGATCGCAATCGAGCTGACGACCCTGGTCAGCACGTTTCTCGTCGCCTTCGAGCGCGCCGCCGAGAGCATGGAAGCCGCCTGGAAATACATTGTCATCGTGTCGGCCGGGATCAGCCTCGCATTGCTCGGCACCGTGCTCTTCTACTGGGCCGGCAGCATCGTCCTGGGATCGCGCTATCAGATGACCTGGGCGGTCCTCGCCGGCGCCGCGCCGCAAATGAACCCGGTCCTTCTGACCCTCGCCTTTCTGCTGGTGCTCGTCGGCTACGGCACCAAGGTGGGTCTGGCGCCGATGCATACCTGGCTGCCGGACGCCCACAGCGAAAGCCCGGCGCCGGTCTCGGCGATGCTGTCGGGCGC
Source organism: Allostellaceae bacterium (assembly GCA_035570595.1). Lineage (GTDB taxonomy): Bacteria > Pseudomonadota > Alphaproteobacteria > ATCC43930 > CGMCC-115725 > AP-15. The sequence goes on along the minus strand of DATMLF010000136.1, from coordinate 37,029 downwards.
GCTGCTCAACACCGCTATGATCGGGGTCGCGCGCTTTCTCGGCGTGGCGCGGTCGGCCCGGCTCGGCGCCCTGCCGCAGCTCGCGGTGGTCGCCTTCGGCGCGGTGTCGCTATTGATCGGCGCGCTTTTTATCGTGCGGCAGCAGGGCATCAAGCGGCTGATGGCCTATTCCAGCGTCGAGCACATGGGTGTCGTGGCCCTCGGCTTCGGATTTGGCGGCGCGCTCGGCGTCGCCGGCGCGCTCTACCACATGTTGAACCACTCGCTGAACAAATCGCTGATGTTCTTTGGCGCCGGCAGCATGATGCGCGCCTACGGGACAAAGGACATCGCGCAGATCGCCGGGGTGAGCCGCTTCTTTCCGAGCGAAGGAGCGCTGTGGCTGGCGGGCGCGGTCGCGATTACCGGGGCACCCCCCTTCGGGTTGTTCCTCAGCGAGTTCACGATCATGCGGGCGGGGCTGAAGCCGGCGTTTTCGTGGGCGGTCGGTGTCATGGCGGTGCTGCTGATCGTCATCTTTGTCGGGTTTATGAACCAGTTCCGCCGCATGTACTACACCCCGGACCCGGTCGCCGGGGCAGCGCCCGCGGGCCGGGTCAGCGTGTGGTGCGCCGTGCCGATGTGGCTGTCGCTCGCGCCCTTGCTCGCGCTTGGCTTGTGGTGGCCGGCAGGGATCTGGAACTACCTGACCTCGATCGCGCCCTCGCTGTCGCCGGGGCTGCCGTGAGCGCGGCGGTTGGGGAGGGTGGGGTCGCCGGCGTCGAGGTTGCGGCGATCGAGCCGGCGGATCTTCCCGCCGCGGTCGCCCAATTGCTGCGCACCGGCGGCCGCATGCAGATGGCCTACGCCTGGCACCCGGCACCCGGCCATATCGAGCTGCGCTATCTCGCGAGCCGCGGGCAACGCGAAGACTTCTTTATGTGGCGCTGCGCCCCGCGCGGGACCGTCCCGAGCCTCGCGTCGATCAGCCCGCTCCTCGGCTGGTACGAGCGCGAGATCGCCGACCTGTTCGGAGTGGAGTTCGCGGGCCACCCCGAACCATATCCCTTGATCCTGCATCCCGGCGCCCGCCCAATCCTGCCGCCGCTCGATCGGGGTTACCCGGCGGACACGATGTTGGCGTTTGAAGAGTCGGACGGCGGTCTTCCGGAAATCGCCGGCGCCGATGTCCAGCGGCTGCCGTTTGGGCCGGTGCGCGCCGATGTCGTCGAGTCGGCGGAGCTGATCTTCTTCTATGTCGGCGAGCACATCCTGCACTTTCACCCGCAACTCTTCTTCAAGCACCGCGGCATGGAGAAGCGCTTCGAGGGGCGCGCGCTCGCCCATGCCGTGGTATTGGCGGAGCGGGTTTCCGGGGTCGGCAGCTTTGCGCACGCGCTCGCCTTCTGCCAGGCGGTGGAGCAGGCGGCGCGGTGCGCGGTGCCGCCGCGGGCGTTGCTGCTGCGCTCGCTGTTGGCCGAGCTCGAGCGGCTCTACAACCACCTGCACTATCTCGGCCACCTCGCGGACACGACGACATTGAAGGTCGGCGCGGCCGAGGGCAAGTTGTTGGAGGAACGCGCCAAGCAACTGAACGGCCGGCTCACGGGCAGCCGCTTTTTGCGCGGTCTCTTAGTCCCGGGCGGTCTACGGCGGGACATCGACCCCAAATCCTGGCTCGGCAGCGAGCTCGAACGGCTGCGGCAGGAAATCGCCGTCTACACCGCGATGCTGGAAAACACGAACAGCCATCTCGACCGGCTGCTCACGACCGGCGTCCTGCCGCATGATGTCGCCTTTGACCAGGGGGCGACCGGCCCGATCCAGCGCGCCTCCGGTTTTGGCCGCGATTTGCGGCGCGATCACCCTTATGCCGGATACGGCGCGCTGCCGTTCGCGGTGCCGGTCGAGACCAGCGGCGACGCCCATGCCCGCGCCCGGGTCCGGATCGCCGAGATCGAGGCCAGCGTCGCGCTGATCCAGCGGGCCTTGCTGCTTCTCGATGATGGCCCGGTGCGCGCCGATTGCGAGCCGCCGCCTCGTTCGGAGGGGCTCGGCTGGGCGGAATCGCCGCGCGGCTCGCTGTTCTACGCGGTCCATTTCGGCGGCGACGGCCGGCTGTCGCGGGTCAAGGTCAAATCTCCCTCGTTCTCCAACTGGCGCGTGTTCCCGCTCACCGTCCATGACAGCAACATGATGGATTACGCGATCAACGAGGCGAGCTTTGGCCTCACCGTCGCCGGCTGCGACCGTTAGGGGAACGCCGTGCCGTTGTGGACTTTGTTCGGGCTGCGCCGGGGCCAGGCGACGACATCCTGGCCGCGGGGCGAGGCGGCGGGGCAGGAGGGGGTAATCGGCATGCCGCGCTTTGCACCCGAGCGGTGCGCGCCGGAGTGCGCGGAATGCGCCGCCGCCTGCCCGACCGCGGCGATCACAGTCGCGACCGGCCTCACCGGAGCGGAGCGGCTGTCAGTCGACTACGGGCGCTGCGTCGTCTGCCAGTTGTGCGTCGAGGCCTGCCCGGCGGATGCCGCGACCGCTTCCTTCGACTGGGCGTTCGGGACGCGCGAGCGCGCGGATTTGCTGCTTGGCGGAGAGGCACCGTCGTCTGCGCCGGGCGCGGCCTCGTCGCGGGCCGGCTTCCGGCGCAGCCTGCACGTCCGCCATGTCGACGCCGGCTCCTGCAACGGCTGCGAATCCGAGCTCCAGGCGCTCAATAATCCGTTCTACAACCTGCACCGCTTTGGCGTCTTCTTCACGCCGTCGCCGCGTTTTGCCGATCTGCTGCTCGTCACCGGACCGGTCACGTACGCGATGCACGAGCCGTTGCGCCGCGCTTATGAGGCGATGCCGCAGCCGCGCTGGGTCATGGCGTTTGGCGCCTGCGCGGTCTCGGGCGGGGTCGCCGGCGGCGGCTATGCCTGCGGCAACGGCCTCGAAGGGGTGTTGCCGGTCGATCTTTACCTGCCGGGCTGCCCGCCCAACCCGGCCGCGATCATTGAAGCCTTGTTGATGTTTCTCGACCGCGCCCCGCAGCGAGTGCGGGAAGGCCGCCTTGTCGAGTGAGCTTCTTGCCACCGCGCTCGCCGCCTGGGTCGCCGCCGCAATCCTCGGCCTCTGCGGACGCGGTGCGGCGCTGGGCCGCGCGCTTCTCGCCTTCGGCGGGATGGCGGTCGTCGCGCTCGCCGTAACCGCGGTTCCGGAGGGGGTGCCGGCGATCCATACCGTGCTCGGGATCGGCCCAGCGGGCGCCGTCTTCCAGCTGACACCCGAGGCGCTGTGGCTGATGGGATTTGGTCTTGCCGGCCCAATCCTCGCCACCTGCCTCGGATCCCCGGCGCCCCGGCAAGGGAGCTGGATCTTCGGCGCCGCGGCAAGCCTGATCGGCGCCCTCGGCGTCTTTGGCTTGCAGGATGCGGCAAGCTTCCTCGTTGCCTGGGGCATCATGAGTTTCGGCGGCGCGGTCATGATCCTCGGGGAGGGGATGGCTGCGGACCCCGGGCGGCCGGTCCTGTTCATGCTGGCGCTGCTCGAGGCCGGGGCGGTGGCCCTGATCCTCGCCTTTATCCTGTTGGGCAGCGGAGCCGGCAGCCTGTCCTTTGGCGATTTCACCGCGGCCGCCGCCGCCCTGCCGCGCCTCGAGCAGCTAATAGTCGCGCTGCTTCTGCTCGCCGGGTTCGGGGCCAAGCTCGGGCTCTTACCCTTTTACGAGTGGTTCCCAGGCGCCTATGGCGCGGGCAGCGGGGCAACCGGAACGTTTCTTTCGGGAGTGGTCCTCAACGCCGCCTTTTTCGGGCTCGGCCGCGGCCTTCTCGTGTGGCTGCCGCCCGATCCGGGCTCGCCGGTCTCGATCGCCGGCATTTTCATCGTCGCGGTCGGCGTCCTCAGCGCCATCCTGACGGCGCTCTACGCCTTCCAGCAGGAGGGCTGGCGCGAGCTGTTGGGCCTGTCCTCGGCCGAAAACGGCTCGGTCGCCGTTTGCCTCCTGGGTGCCGCGCTGATGTTTCGGCAAGATGGGCTGAGCGATCTCGCCGGGCTCGCCTGGGTTGTCGCATTGCTTCATCTGGCGGCGCATGCGCTCGCCAAAAGCGCGATGCTGCTGACGGCCGACGGCGTCTTTCGCGCGGCCGGCGATTACCGGCTGGTGCAGCGCGGGATCCTCGCGCGCAGCCCGTGGGTCTTTGGCCTCGGCGCGCTGTTTGGCGCGATGAGTTTGGCGGCGATGCCGCCACAGGGCGGGTTTGTCAGCGAGTGGTACGTCTTCCAGACATTCTTTCAGGGTTTCCATCTCGCCAGCCTGGCGAGCCGGCTGAGCGCGGCGCTCGGCGGTGCCGGAATCGCGTTGACCGCGGCCGTCGCGTTCGCGACGTATCTGAAGGTGTTTGGCATCGGGTTGCTCGGGCGCCGCGACCGCGACGGCCCGCCCGTTCCGTTGGGCAATTCGCTCGCCGTCGGGCTGCTTGGCCTTCTGGTCCTGGCGCTCGCGGTCGGGATGCCCGTGTGGCTGGCGGCGCTCTCGCCCGCGGCTTCGACGGGATTTGCCGGCGCAGCCATTGCGAAGATGCATGTCGGGCCGCTGCTGGTCCCCGCCACCGGCGCGCCGATCCGGTTGCAGGGGACGTTCGCCTTTATCTCCCCGACATTGCTCGTCGTGGCGATGCCGCTGCTGGCGCTCGTGCCGTTGGGCCTGCTGTTTGCGAGCCGCCGGTTCACCGTACGGCGTGCGCCGGTTTGGTACGGCGGGCGCGAGCAGGAGCCCGAAAAGGCGGCCACGACGGCGCTGACCTTCTCGAATGCGCTGCGGACGTTTTACAGCTTCATCTACCGCCCGACCGCGGCGACGGAGCGCGAGCTGGCGCTCGGAGCGAACGGCCGGCCCTACTTTGTCCGACGTCTGGCGTTCAGCCACGATGTGGCGCCGCTCTTCGGGCCGCATTTGTTTGCTCCTCTGGAACGGTTTGTCGTGTCGCTCGCCGGACGCTTGCGCCTGGTCCAGTCGGGCCATCTTGCCTTCTATCTCGCGCTGATCGGCGCGCTGTTGGTCGCGGTCCTGGTCGTCACGCTGAGCTGAGCGGAGGCGAAGAGCCGAGCAAAGCGGGCCGGCCGATGACCGGCTCACCCCATCCGCGCGATCGGCTTTGCAAGACGGCTGCGCCGGGTCATTCTGCGGCACGGAAAAACGAGCGAGGCGAGCAATGGCGTTTTCCCTGATCGACAGCGCCCGCGGCGCGACCCCCGTCACCGCCCTCACCACGGAGCGGCTCGCCGGCTGGCTTCGCGAGGCATCCGAACGCGAGCGCAACTGGGCGCAATCCACCGGTTTCGCCGCCGACGCCGGCAAGCACTCTTTGGTCCCCGGCGAGGACGGCCGATTGGGCCGGGTGCTGGTCGGGCTCGGCGACGGACCAAAAGCCGGGTCAAGCATGTGGTCGCTCGCGGCGCTGCCGGATGCGTTGCCCGAAGGCAGCTACCGGCTCGACCCCGCTCCGGGGGGCGCCGACCCGACCCGCCTGGCGCTCGGCTGGGCGCTCGCGACCTACGCCTTTACCCGCTACCACGCTAAGCCCGCGACAAGCGCGGCGCTGGTCTGGCCCGAAGGCGTCGACCGCGGCGAAGTCGAGCGCCTCGCCCGCGCAGCTTTCCTTGCCCGCGACCTCGCCAACACCCCGGCCGGCGACCTCGGCCCGGAAGAGCTGGCGCACGCCGCGGTCGGCGTCGCCGAGGCAGCCGGCGCCTGCCATCGGGTCGTCGTCGGCGACAAGCTGCTGGCCGAGAACTACCCGACCATTCATGCGGTCGGCCGCGCCAGCACGCGTCCGCCGCGCCTCGTCGACATTGTCTGGGGCGACCCGGCAGCTCCCAAGGTCACCCTGGTCGGCAAGGGTGTGTGCTTTGACACCGGCGGGCTCGACCTCAAACCGGCGGCCGGCATGCGGCTGATGAAAAAGGACATGGCGGGGGCCGCGATCGTCCTCGGCCTCGCTCAGGCGATCATGGACGCAAGGCTGCCGGTGCGCCTGCGCGTGTTGCTGCCCTGTGTCGAGAATTCGGTGTCCGGCAATGCGATGCGCCCGCTCGACGTCGTGCGCACGCGCAAGGGGCTGACCGTCGAAATCGGCAACACCGATGCCGAGGGGCGGCTCATCCTGTGCGACGCGCTGGCCGAAGCCTCGACCGAAACCCCGGCTTTGCTGGTCGACATGGCGACCCTGACGGGTGCCGCTCGGGTGGCGCTCGGCCCCGAGCTGGCGGCGCTGTTCTGCAACGACGACGCACTCGCCGGGGCACTCCTCGACGCCGCCGGCTCCGAGGAGGACCCGATGTGGCGGATGCCGCTGTGGCGGCCCTACCGCAAGATGATCGACAGCAAGATCGCCGACCTCAACAACGTGTCCGAGGGGCCGCACGCCGGCGCCATCACCGCGGCACTCTACCTGCAGGAATTTGTCGAGCCCGGCATTCCGTGGGCGCATTTGGACGTGATGGCGTGGAACCCGCAAGGCCGCCCCGGCCGGCCTGAAGGCGCCGAGGCCACGGCGCTGCGGGCCCTCTATGCCCATATCTCGGGGCGGTTCGGGTAGCGGCCTTAACCGCGCCGTCGCTCAGGCCGCGGTTTTGGCGAGGTAGGCCGCGCGGCCGCGCAACGCGAGCCAGGCAAGCCCTGCGGCGGCGCGGCAGAGCCGGCTGTTGGCCGAAAGCCCGACCGCCCGGAAGATCAGCTTGACGCCGCGGGCGACATGCGGCTCGCGGTAGACGGCGAAGGCGCGCCTTGCGTAGGCGCGTGCGCAGCGCCGGCGGCTGTAGGGGCGAGCGGTCTCGTTGGCGGCGAAGTAGGCGTAAGCGAGCTCGTCGTCATTGGCTTCGGCAAGCCGCCCCAGAGCCACGCGCAGCCGCGGCCACGCGCCGAGACGCTCGTCTTCAAGACACCGAACGAGGGTGCGGTAAAACAGCCGGTAATGGCGCACCTCGTCGGCGGCGATCTTGCCGCAGATTTCCTTTAGCACCGGCTCGCGGGCGGCATCGCGCAACGCCGAGTAATAGGAGCTCGTCCCGGTTTCGACGATGCAGCGGGCGACCATCTCGCCGGCCCGCGAGCCGCGGCGCGAGCGATCGCGTTCGAAATCGACCTGGTAGCCGGTTCGGAAGCGGCCGATCGCGGCAGCGAAGTCGAATTCGGGATCGGCCAGCTCGGCCCAGCGTCCGAGCGCCGCGCCGTGCCGGACTTCCTCCTCGCCCCACCGCCGCGCACTCTCTTGAAAGGCCGGATCGCCGTCGAACACCCGGCACAGATGATGCGCATAAGCGGCGCCGTTGTATTCGACGAGAGAAGCCGCCTTGACGATCGTGACGATTTCGGGATCGAGCCGGCTGCGGTCGAACCGCGCCCACGCGATCTCGTCGAGCGCCCACCCCAAATGCCGCCTCCGACAATGCGTTTCGCCTGAGCCCCTATACACCTGCCGCAGGCCCGCGTTCATTTCCCGTCGAGAACCGGGCTCGCGTCCGAAGACGCGTCTCGCCTATAGTCGGCGATCCGACGAAAAAGGGAGATGGTAAAATGCCCGCGAGCAGCAGGATCAGACCCACGGTTTCCGCCGCCCCGCCAAGGCCGCCGTTGTTGACGCCGCATCCCCCGGTCGCACCGCTGGTGCCCCCGGCGCATGTCGTCGACCTGATGACCGATGCCGGGTCGGCGGCATTTGGCGCGCAGTGGCGCGCCCAGGAGGCGAAAATCGTCGAGTGCCCGGCGCTCTCCGACGCGATGCCCGAATTCAGGACGACCTACGACATCGAGCCCCATGCCGAGGAGCGCGGCTACGACGACTCGGCTTGGCCCTTGGTCGCGGCTTCCGACCTCGGCGCGAGGCGCGGCGGCGGGATGGTGTCGTTCTGCTGGTACCGCGCGACCCTGACGATGCCGGTCAACGCCGCGGGTTTCGACACCGCCGGGGCGATGGCGGTCTTGCGGGTCAATGTCGACGACTACGCGGAAATCTGGCTAAACGGCGAAATGCCGCGGGCTGCCGGTCGCCCGAGCCCGTACACGATCCAGGGCTTCAACATGCCCCACCGCGTCGTGCTCGCCAATCCCGTCAATCCGGGCGACCAGTTCGAGGTCGCGGTGTTCGCGATCAACGGGCCAATTTCGGCGGCGCCGGCGAATTTTCTATGGTTTCGCGAGGCCAAGATCGAGTTCTTCCGCTGACCTGCCCAGGTCGCTGACACTGCCCATCTAAAGGAAAGGAGCGACGGCCGGCGAGTCGTTCGGCGCCTTCGCCGGCGGTCGCGGGCGGGGCACTGAACAACCGCCCGATTGCGGCGTTGATGCGCAAAAAAGAACGGGGAGCAAACGCGCGAACAGAGGAGATGGCCGATGCATCGAGGGTGGGACTCGATTACCGCGGATGGGCAGTTCGGCAGCTATGAGGAGTGGGCGCGGCTCGGCCCGTTGCCGCCATTTCGCAGCGCGGTGTTTGTCGATGCGCTGGGGCGGCGCTGCCTGACCCATCGCGACTTTGTGCGGGCCCGCGAGGACGGCGCCTTTCCGGTCAGCTATTTTTGGGAGGCGACCGCCGAAACCAGACCGCTGCGTAAGCGCTGAGCGCGACGCGGCCTGACAAAAGGTTCCGGCCCAGGGAAGGTCGAAGAGCCGATTCAGGCGCCGGATCGGGTCACCAATGGTATTGGGCGGCCTTGGGCAAATTCCAATGGTGCTGGATCGCCAGCGCGCGCAGCCCAAAGCAGACGAGACCGCCGACCGCCGCCGACAATTTCGGCGACAACCCGGGTCGCCGGGCGGCGGCTATCGGTTCCTTTCGAGCGGGATCGAGGCGCATCACGACTGTGTGCGGTTCAGCTGGGTTGCGGGCGCCGCGCCGGACGCGCCGCTTTATTTCGGCGGGACCGATTTCGCTATTTTGGCCGAGGACGGCAGGTTGCGCGCGGTTACCGGCTTTGTCGACGCGATGGCGGCCGCGAGCGGAACGGGTTACCTGAGCACCGAGCGCACCCCGGCCGGTGGGCGGTGGGGTGCGCCGCTCAGCAGCCGAGCTTGGCGGCGAGGTCGACAAAGCTGTCGGCGATCACGTCGAAATCGTGCTCGGCCTCGAGGTCGCGCGTCTTGTTGGGCCCGTGCTCGAGCGGCCGGCTGACAAAGGCGGTGTGAAAGCCGCGGCCGCGCGCCGCGACGAGGTCGCCGTTATGCGCCGCGACCATCATGCACTCTTCCGGCTTGAGGTCGAGCAAGGCGGCGGTGCGGTCGTAGGCTTCGGGCTGCGGTTTGTAGGCGTGGGCGACCTCGGCGCCGAGGATCGCGTCCCACGGCAGCCCGGCATGTTTTGCCATGTTGACCATCAGCGCGACATTGCCGTTCGACAAGGTGACGAGAATGTATTTGCGTTTGAGCCGGGTCAGCCCCTCGACGGTGTCGGGCCAGCCGTCGAGCCGGTGCCAGGCGCGGTTCAGGTGGTCGATTTCGGCCTGGCTCAGACCCGAGATCCCGAATTCTGGCAACAGCTCGACCAAGTTCTCGCGGTGCAGGTCGTCGAGCCGGGTCCACGGCCGCTCGCCGTTGCGCACCTTGGCCATCGCCGGCTGATAGCGCGCCCGCCATTGGTCGGCGAAGTCATGCCAGTCCTTGTCATAGCCTTTCGCCCCGAGACTGGCCTTCGCTTCGCGCGCGATGCTGTCGCGCCAGTTCACCACCGTCCCGAACACGTCGAAAGTCAGCGCCTTCACCCCGGAAATCGCCATCCAAGATCTCCCATCTCAGTTTCGTAATTGGCCCCCGACATGAGGCCCAGCCGATGCGGCCCCTTGCCGGGCAGGCGGCATTTGGCGTATCCAATGACCAAATTGTTAGTCAGGTGCGATGAGGAAAGTCAACCTCGCCGAGGCCAAGGCGCATTTAAGCGAGTTGGTGGCGATTGCCGCCGCGGGCGAGCCGGTCTGCATCCTGCGCCGGGGCAAGGCCGTAGCGCAGCTGATAGCAGCCGAGCGCGAGCGCAAGCCGATTGATCCGTCGACGCTGCGGGCGGTGACCGACCCAATGCCGCGGCAAAGGGAGACGGCGCGCGACTTTATCCGCCGGATGCGGGACGACGAACGCTATTGATGTTGTATCTCGATACCTCGCTGCTCGTCGCCGCCCTCACCAACGAGAACAGGACCACGCAAATTCAGGAGTGGCTCGGCGCGCAGCATCCCGACCCGCTCGCGATCAGCGACTGGGTTGCGACCGAGTTCTCCTCGGCTCTATCGATCAAGGTGCGCACCGGGCAAATCGCGATTTCGCACCGCGCGGACGGGCTGGCGGCATTCACCCGCCTCTGTCGCGATAGCTTCGACGTGCTCCCGGTGACGAGAGCGCAGTTTCGTCTTGCGGCGCGGTTTGTCGACCAATACGCGCTCGGTCTGCGTGCCGGAGACGCGCTGCATCTCGCGATTTGCGCCGAGCAGAGCTTGACGCTGTGCACGCTCGACCGGCGGCTCGCGGAGGGAGGCTCCGCGCTCGGCGTCAAGACGATGCTGCTCTGATCGAGTGCCGGCCAGCGGGGATAGTCGCCGCGATCGGCTTTTGCGCGACGCGGTGACGTGTCGCGGCGATCGGGGCGGCGGCAGGCATCCTTCGGCCGGCTGTTTGACGGCCTCGCCCGGATCGGGATTACCGGCCGGCGAGGCGAGCGACGACCGGCGCGAAGGCCTCCAGATAGGGCTCGTGGACAACGTAATACGAGATGCCCCACCGTTCGCGGCGCTCCAGCAGATCGTCGGTCATCTGGCTCACTGTTCCGACGAGCACGTAGGGGCTTGCAAGGAACTCGTCGGCGGTGAGCTGCGCCCAGCGGCTGGTCAGTTCCTCGGCCGCGCGGCGCCGGTCGTCGGTCACGACGACGCGTTGCACCAGCGCGTTCAGCTCGAGCCGCGGATACCGGTCGCCCGCGGCCTCGCGCACGAGCTGCACTCGTTCATCAACGCCTGACACCCGCCACCCGGAAAGGTCCGGCGGAGCAGCGCCGCCGCGCCGGAAGGTTATCCCCGAGAAGCCCACGATGTCGGCTTCTCGCGCCGCCAGAGCAAGGAGGCGCCGGCCATTGCCGCCGATCAGGATCGGCGGATGGGGCTTCTGGACCGGGAGCGGCGCAATTGTATGGCCCGTCACTCGAAAATGGCGGCCTGCAAAAGTTACCTGTTCGCCTTTGAGCAGCCCCTTGATGACCGTGACCGCTTCCGCCAGCCTGTCCACTCGCTCGCGGCCCGTGTCGAAGGCCAGCCCCGCCTCGTCGTATTCGGATTGGATGCTCCCCGCGCCCAAGCCGAGCTGAAACCGCCCGTCGGTCAAGAAGTCGACGGTCGCCGCCTCGCGCGCGACCAGCACCGGATGGCGCAAGTCGTTGTTGAGCACGTAAGTACCGACGCGCAGATGTTTCGTCGCTGCCGCCGCGCTGGCCAACGCCGGCATCGGCGCCATCAGGTCGGTAAGATGGTCCGGCACTGTCAGCGTGCTGTAGCCCAACTCCTCGACCTTGCGGGCCTTTTCCACCCACTCGGCCCGCGATTGCGCCGAGCGAACGCTTACTCCAAATCGAAACGGCTTCATTTCGTTAACCAGGGATCGTCAGCGCGATCAGCTTTTGCGCGGCGTGGTCGAGCCGGTCGAGGTGGCGGCAGGCGTCGATCAATTCGGCGAATTGCGCCTCGGGGATCGCGAGGCCGGGGGCGACCGGGCGGATGCGACGGGCCTCTTCCTCGAAATCCCACACAAATTCGCGGCCGGTGCCCTCTTTCGTAACGCTGCGGCCGTCCTTCAGGAACACCGTGATCCGCGGACCGAACAGCGGGCGGCGCACGGTCGGGATCAGGCTCACGCGACGCATCAGGTCGAGCACGGCGGGCGGGTCGCTCTCGCCGGGGCCGGGCCGGTCGCCGCGCAGCAGCGGGTAGCCGCGCTCGGCCGCACCCCAGGCGGTGAAATACTGCGTGCTGCCGACCCCGGGCGGGTTGTCGACGCCGCGGCTCGGAAAGGCCGGGCTCGGATACTCGGTCTCGAGCCAGTTGACCAAGGCCTCGATACGGTCGATGTCCTCGGCGCGGATGTTGTTCTCCTCACACAGCCGCGCCGTCACGTCGACATGCGCGATGTTGTAGCCGGCGGTCGAATAGATCCGGTACAGCGTTTCGAGAAAGATCCAATCGCGGCCGAGGCCTTGCGTGATCTTCGCCAGGTCGGCGCTGTTCAAGCCGGTAAAGCTGTAGCGCAATTCGCCGCGGTTGTTGCCCGCATAGGCATGGTAAAAGCCGGCCTCTCCCTCCAACGTGGTCTCGCCGCCGGGTGTGCCATGCCTGGCCAACGCCACCGCCAGCAACGCGTTGCGCACCGCCCCGCCCTCGCGCAACGAGCGGCCGCCGCTGCGCGCCCCTTCGAGATTGCCGGAAGCGAGGTTGACGCATTGCGCGATCGCGCCGTGAACCTGGTTTTCGTCAAGCCCGCCGAGCTTGGCGGCGGCGATTGCGGCCCCGAAAATTCCGAACACCGGCCCGGCGTGGAAGCCGCGCGCCATGACCGTCGGGATGAACTCGGCGGCCATCCGTTCCATGACCTCGTAGCCGGCGGCGACCGCGGTCAAAAATTCGCGGCCGGAGGCGCCGGCGACTTCGGCCGCGGCCAATGCCGCCGGCAGAATCGCGGTGCCCGGATGGGTCAGCATGCGAAAGGTGTCCCATTTGCCGCCGGCGAAGATCGTCTCGGTATTGACAAAGGCGGCACCAGCCTTGGTCAATTTGGCGCCGTTGCACAACACCGTCGCGCCGCCGCCACCGCCCGCCTCCTCCTCCCGCATCAGTGCAAGCGCCTGTTTGCTCGCCGGCATGTCGTGCGCCACCAAGGCCGAGGCCAGCGCCTCCAGGGTGACGCCCTTGGCGCGGTCGGCGACCGCCCCCGGCAGGTCTTCGTATTTGAGACCGGCGACAAACCCGGCGAACTCGCGGCTTAGCGACATTGGCGGCTTCCTTGCAAAAGCGGGCTTGCGTCCCGGCGACACCCGTGCCGACATCATGGCCCAACATGCGGCCGCGCGCCTACGGCCGACATTCTCCCGCAGCGCCCCGGAGATTGACCCGATGTCGATGTTGTTGAATTGGACGAAGGCGAGCGTCGCACCGGTAGAGACCTATTTGTGAATCGTTCAACGCGCGCTTCCGAAACCTTCCTGCGTACTTTCCGGAGCTAGTTAAGATTAAGGTGTTAATCGCGACGCTCGCTTCTGCCCAGCATTGTCGATGCAAACGGATATTGGGACATTCGGCAGAAAAGAGCCTATATTTGCACCGATGGCGTGAGCCTGGAGGCGGCACGATGTCGACAATCTACCGGTACACGCTGCCGGTCGAGCAGACCGAGTGGAAGTTCGACGGCGCCACCGAGACCTGCTTTACGTGGGAATACGACGCGCCGCGCGAGGCGCTGCTGCAGCTCTATGCCAAGGGCAAAAAGCAGCAATGGGACGCGGCCGACCGGATCGACTGGTCGCTCGACCTCGACCCGGAAAACCCGATGATGCTCGACGACCGGGTCGTCCAAATTTACGGCACCGATTTGTGGAACCGGATGACCGCCCAGGAGCGCTGCCGGGTGCGCCATCACCTGCAGGCCTCGCAAATCTCCCAGTTCATGCATGGCGAGCAGGGCGCCTTGATCGCGACCGCCAAGATCGTGCAGACCGTCCCCGATCTCGACGCCAAATTCTATGCCGCCACCCAGGTCATGGACGAGGCGCGGCATGTCGAAGCCTATTCGCGGCTATTGCACGAAAAGTTCGAGCTTGCCTATCCGATCACTCCGGGGCTGAAGGCGCTGCTAGAAGACGGGCTGACCGACAGCCGCTGGGACATGACCTATCTGACGATGCAGATCCTGATCGAGGGTCTCGCATTGGCGGCGTTCCAGCGCATTCGCGACCAATCGCAAAACCCGCTCGCCGCCGCGGTCAACGCCTATGTCATGCAGGACGAGGCGCGGCACGTCGCGTTTGGGCGGCTCGCGTTGCGCGACTACTACCCGCGGCTCACCGAGTCCGAGCGCAAGGAGCGCGAGGATTTTGTCGTCACCGCGTGCTGGCACATGCGTGACCGCTTCAATCAGCGCGAGGTGTGGGAGCGGCTTGGCCTGCCGGTCGAGGAATGCCTGCGGATCGTCGACCAGTCGGAGTCGATGAAGGTGTTCCGCAGCCGCATCTTCAGCCGCATCGTGCCGACCGTGAAGGACATCGGGCTGTGGGGCCCGAAGGTGCGGGAAGCGTTCGCCGCGATGGGGGCGATCGAGTTCGCGCAAGTCGATGCCGCCGCCCAGTTGGAAAACGACGCCCGCGTCGCCGAGGAATTCGACGCGCGCCTGGCCATGGCCGAGCCGGCGCCGTAACCGCCGACGGGTTCGACGACGGGTAGTTCCCGGTTGGCGGCCCATTCCGATCCGCCGCCGACGCGGTGGGCACCCGCAAGCCGAACCGGCCGATCCTTCCAAGTTGTGTTCACCCCTCTCGAATTTGGCCGGTCGGGCTGTTATATGTGCGCCCATGATGGCCCGCGGCACCTGGATATCGCGAATTATCGGCCCGGTCCTCGGCTGAGGACCGGGGCCGCCCGCTCTGTCTTCGCCTTTCGTCCAGGGGTTCCCGATGCCCACGGATTATCGTCCGACCGTCTTTCTGCCCAAGACCGACTTCCCGATGCGCGGCGACCTGCCGCGGCGCGAGCCCGTGATCCTCGCGCGTTGGGCGGCAATGGATCTGTATCGCCGGCTGCGCGAGACCGCCGCCGGCCGTGAAAAATTTGTGCTGCACGACGGGCCGCCCTATGCCAACGGCCATCTCCACATCGGCCATGCGCTGAACAAAATCTTGAAGGACGTTGTCAACCGCTCGCAGCAGATGCTGGGCAAGGACGCGCCCTATGTGCCGGGCTGGGACTGCCACGGCCTGCCGATCGAGTGGATGATCGAAGAAAAATACCGGGCGCGAAAGATGTCGAAGGACAGTGTCCCGCCCGACCAGTTTCGCCGCGAATGCCGCGAATTCGCCGCCCATTGGATCGAAGTGCAAAAGGCCGAATTCGAGCGCCTCGGCGTTGTCGGCGACTGGGCCGACCCGTATACCACGATGGCCTATTCGGCCGAGGCGCAGATCGTCCGTGAGCTCGGCAAGTTCCTGGTCAACGGCGGGCTCTACCGGGGTTCCAAGCCGGTCCTGTGGTCGGTTGTCGAGCAAACGGCGCTCGCGGAAGCCGAGGTCGAATATTACGACCACCGCTCGACCACCGTGTGGGTGCGGTTTCCGATCGTCACCACCGGTCTGCCGGCATTGGTCGACGCGGCGGCGCTGATCTGGACGACAACCCCGTGGACCTTGCCGGGCAACCGGGCGATCGCCTTCAGCGCCGCCCTCGAATATGCCGCGATGCGGGTCGACCGGGCAGCCGAAGGCAGCCGCGCCCAGCCGGGCGAAACCCTGCTGGTCGCGACCGCGCTCGCCGACGCGGTCGCCGCGCAGGCCGGCATCGAGGCGTATTCGGTCATGGCGCGCTTTCCGGGGTCGGCACTCGCCGGCTCGGTCGCGCGCCATCCGCTCGCCGGCCAGGGCTACGAGTTCGACGTGCCGTTGCTGGCTGCAGGCTTTGTCGAGGCGGACCAGGGGACGGGTCTCGTCCACATCGCGCCGGGCCACGGCGCCGACGATTTCGAGCTGGGGCAGGCGAACGGCCTGCCGGTGCCCGACACGGTCGGCCCGGACGGCGTCTACCTGCCGGGGGTTCCGCTGTTCGCCGGCCGCACCGTCTATCGCCCGAACGGCAAGGCCGGCGACGCCAACGACGCGGTGATCGCCGCGATCGACGCCGCCGGCGGCTTGTTGGCGCGCGACTGGCTTGTCCACTCCTATCCGCATTCGTGGCGGTCGAAGGCGCCGCTGATCTTTCGCAACACGCCGCAATGGTTCATCAGCATGGCGGCGAACGGGCTGCGCGAGAAGGCGCTCGCCGCCATCGCCGAGACCCGCTGGGTCCCGCCGCAGGCCCGCAACCGCATCGAGGCGATGGTCGAGCGCAAGCCCGACTGGTGCGTGTCGCGCCAGCGCGCCTGGGGTGTGCCGATCGCGGTCTTTACCAATCGCGACACCGGCGAGCCGTTGCGCGATCCGGCGGTTGTCGAACGCGTCGCCGCCGCGGTCGAGGCGCATGGCTCGGATGTCTGGTTCAGCGCCGACGCGTCGCAATTTCTCGGCAACGCCTACGACGCGGCGGACTGGGAGAAAGTCACCGACATTGTCGAGGTGTGGTTCGACTCGGGGTCGACCCATGCCTTCGTGC
The DNA here is from genome assembly GCA_035570595.1 of Allostellaceae bacterium. Taxonomy (GTDB): domain Bacteria; phylum Pseudomonadota; class Alphaproteobacteria; order ATCC43930; family CGMCC-115725; genus AP-15. The sequence continues at coordinate 20,694 of DATMLF010000136.1, read as the reverse complement.
TCGAACAGCGGCCCGAGCTTAAATGGCCGGCCTCGCTTTACCTCGAAGGCTCCGACCAGCATCGCGGCTGGTTCAACTCGTCGCTGATCGAAGCCTGCGGGACGCGCGGGCGCGCGCCCTACGAGGCGGTGCTGACCCACGGCTTCGTGCTCGACGAAGAAGGCCGCAAGATGTCGAAATCGCTCGGCAATGTGGTCGCCCCGCAGGATGTCATGCAGCAGAGCGGCGCCGACATTCTGCGGCTGTGGGTGGTGGGCTCGGATTACTCGGACGACCTGCGGATCGGCCCCGAGATCCTGAAGCACCAGGGCGACGTCTACCGGCGGCTGCGCAACACCTTGCGTTATCTGTTGGGCGCGCTCGACGGGTTTACCCCGGCGGAAGCGGTGGGCCCGGCGGACATGCCGGAGCTGGAGCGCTGGGTGTTGCACCGCCTCGCCGAGCTCGACGGGCTGGTGCGACGCGCGGCCGAGGCTTTCGATTTCCACGGGATGTTCACCGCACTCTACAATTTCTGCGCTGTCGACTTGTCGGCCTTCTATTTCGACATCCGCAAGGACCGGCTTTACTGCGACGCGCCGGACGACATCCGGCGGCGGGCGGTGCGCACCGTGCTTGACCGGACTTTTGACGCGCTCGTGCGGTGGCTGGCCCCGATCCTCTGTTTCACCGCCGAGGAGGCCTGGCTCGCGCGTCATGGCGACATGCCCGGGCGCAGCGTCCACCTCGAATTGTTCGCCGAGCTGCCCGGCGACTGGCTCGACCCCGCTTTGGCCGAGCGCTGGGCGGGGCTGCGCGACCTGCGGCGCGTCGTGACCGGCGCGCTCGAGCTCGAACGCGCCGCCAAGCGGCTCGGGTCGAGCCTGCAGGCCGCGGTCGAGGTGTTCGTCCCGGCGCGGCTTGCCGGGGTGCTGCGCGACGTCGACCTGGCCGAGCTGTGCATCACCTCGGCCGGCACGGTCCGTTTCGAGCCGCCGCCCGCGGGTGCGTTCGCCCTTGCCGACGTGCCCGACATCGGCGTCGTGGTCGCGCTGGCGCCGGGCGAACGGTGCGAGCGCTGCTGGCGCGTCCTGCCGGAGGTCGGAGAGGTGGCGGGCCACCCCGATCTCTGCCGCCGCTGCGCTGCCGTGGTCGGGCGCGAGGGCGCCTCGGCGCTTTTGGCGAGCGCCGGATAATGCTGGCGCTCGGGCTCGCCACGGCCGTCATCGTCGCGATCCTCGATCAGCTGAGCAAGATGGCGGTTCTCGCCCATTTCGCCACGCAAGCCGTTGACGCCGACCGAGTCACCCCGTTTTTTAACCTGGTGCTGACCCTCAACCGCGGCATGAGCTTCGGATTGTTCAACCGCGGTCCGGCGGCGGGCGGGGCGCTCAACGCGCTGCTGTTTTCGCTCGCTGCCGTCGTCATCGTCGCCGGGCTCGTGTATTGGCTGCGCCGCGTCGCCAGCCCGCTTCTCGCGGTTGCTATCGGGCTGATCGTCGGCGGCGCCATCGGCAATGTCGCCGACCGGATTCGCCATGGCGCGGTGGTCGATTTTCTCGATTTCCATATAGGATATTGGCACTGGCCGGCGTTCAACTTAGCCGACAGCGCGATTTGTCTTGGCGTGGCCATGATGTTGTTCGACGGCTTGCTTCTTCGCCGGGAGGCGCATTAAATTTGGCGGGGGAGGGACTGTTCCATGATCGAATTCCGCCGGGTTCGCGGCGCGAGCCGCGGTTCTGCCGTTGTTTGCGCGGCCGGCCTGTTTGGCGCGTCGCTGCTCGCGGGGTGCACCGATTTCAAGCAGATGGTCGGTCTTGACCAGCCGATGCCGGATGAGTTCGCGGTTGAGTCGCGGGCCCCGCTGACGATCCCACCCGACTTCAACCTGCGGCCGCCCGAGCCGGGTGCGCCGCGCCCGCAGGAGAAGAGCGCCGAGCAGCAGGCCGAGCAGATCGTGGACCAAGCCGGGCCTGGCGGGCCCGGCAGCAAGCAGGCGGCGGATTTGCGCCTGCGCAGCGCCGAGAACGGCCTGCCCAACATCGGCGGCAACAGCCAGGCGCCGGACGCGGCGGGGATGGTCGGCTCGCAGAGCCTCTCCAACAAGCTGCTCGACTACAGCGACACCGGCAACGCCGGCGCCACCGTCGACAAGCACGACACGACCCCGCTGAAGGGCGTCTACTGAGCCTGAACACGCGCTCGTCCATCCGACCCTCAGGCTGCGCAGGAAGGACGCCGGGTCGTGGCGGCTTGCCGTTGCTCCGATCTTCCCTGAATTAAAGCCCGAGAATGACCCTGTTTGACCTCACCGGCCGCGTCGCGGTCGTCACCGGCGGCAATGGCGGCATCGGGCTCGGCATGGCGCGCGGGCTCGCCGCGGCCGGCGCCCGCATCGCCGTGGCGGCGCGCAACCAAGTCAAATCCGCGGCGGCGCTCGCCGAGCTCGGCCCGGACAGTCGCTTCGTGCCACTCGACGTCGCCGACGAGGCCTCGTGCCGGGCGATGGTCGCGACGGTCACCGACCGTTTCGGCCGGCTGGACATCCTCGTCAACAATGCCGGCACGTCGATCCGCAAGCCGCCCGAGGCTTACCGTCTCGGCGAGTGGCAGGCGGTCCTCGACACCAACCTCGGCGGCGCCTTCATCTGCGCGCAGGCAGCCTATCCGGCGATGAAGCAGGCCGGCGGCGGTAAGATCATCAACATCGGCTCGATGTTCTCGATCTTTGGCGCTGCCTACGCGGTCCCCTACGCCGTCAGCAAGGGCGGGCTCGTGCAGATGACGAAGTCGCTGGCGGCGGCTTGGGCCTCCGACAACATCCAGGTCAACGCCGTGCTGCCCGGCTGGATCGACACCGAATTGACCCGCGACGCGCGCCATGAAGTCGACGGGCTGCACGAGCGGGTGCTGGCGCGCACCCCGGCCGGCCGCTGGGGGGTGCCGGAAGACCTCGCCGGGATTGCCGTGTTCCTTGCTTCCCGCGCGTCCGATTTCATCACCGGCGCCGCCATTCCGGTCGATGGCGGCTTTTCCGCTTCAGGCTGAAAAAAACCCGGGGACACCGCCTCTGCAGGCGTCAGGCGAGCTCCGACACGGCGGCCGCCTGCTCGGGCGGCGGCGCGGTCAGTTCGGCGACGACGCGGTCGAGTGCCGCCATCTGATCGGCCCAGCGGTAATTTGCTTCGACCGCCGCGCGCGCCCGGCGGGACATTTCCGCGCGAAAAAGGGGCTCCCGCAGCAGACGGACGACGAGCGCCGCGAACTCGACCGCGTCATCCGTCACGAGGATGCCGTCGCCCGCGGGCACAACGGTGCCGCGCCAGGCGGCGCCGCTGGCGACGCAGGGCAGGCCCATCGCCAGCGCCTCGAGCAACTTGTTCTGCACGCCGCGGGCGACCCGCAACGGCGCGACGAACACATCCGCCGCATCGAGATAGGGCCGCGTGTCGGCGACCCAGCCGGTAACCGTGACGCCGCGCCGTTTCGCCAGTCGCCAGACCGCCGCCGTCGGGCGGCTGCCGCAGATCGTCAGCCTCGCCGCCGGGACCTGTGCCTGCACCGCCGGAAGGATCGCGTCGCAAAACCAGGTCACGGCGTCGATGTTGGGGAAATAGTCCATAACCCCGGTGAACACGATCGACCCCGGCCGTTTTTCGGCGCCGGACGACTGGAAGTAATCGAAATCGACACCGTTCCCGACGCACGAAACCGCCGCCTCCGGAAAGAGCCGGCGGAAATCGCGCTCTTCGGCGGCCGTGCAAACGAGGGAATGCGAGAACCGATGGGCGATGCCTCGCTCGTAGGCAACCAGCCGCTTTGCCTCGACCCGGTAAACCCAGCGCAGCCCCATGCCGGACCGTTCGCCGTATTGGGCCCATTTCAGCGAATCGAGGTCGTGAAACTGCATGATCCGCGGCACGCCGACAAAGTGCTCCGCGTATTGCGCGACATTGCAGCTGAACACGATGATCAGGTCAGGCCGAGCTTCGTCGAATTTGGCGCGGATCGCCCGGTGCAGCGCCGCTTCGTCGAACGCGGCGACCGACAGCGGCCGGCCGCTGAACAGCGCCCACAGCGACCGCAGCCGGCTTTTCCAGCGGGCCACCGGCGCGGCCGCGACACTCGCCGCGTAATCGCGCAGCCCGGGCAGGTTGGCAAGGTCGGCGGCGCCGTCGGCAAGGCAGAAGACGTGCACCTCGTGCGTCTGCCCCAAGTGGCGGACTTCGTGAAACGTCACGATCTTGTCGCCGCGGTCGGGCGGGTAGGGAACGCGCTGGCAGACGAAAAATATGCGCATCGATCATGTCTGCGAGGCCGGTCTCGCGCGAGGACACCCTTGCGTGGAGCGGTTTCAGATACTCGATTTGTGGTTGAAGGCAAAGCGCCAAAACGCCACGGCATCCGGCTCGTCGAAAACGCGCCAACCTTGCTGCTCCCGCACGGCGCGATGGGCAGCGCGGAGGCGATTGGCTTGACACGCCAATTACAAGCCGTTCCGCCGCCTCGCGCCGGATGTCGAGATGCGGGTCTGCGCCGGCGCGCCGCACAACATCTGCGAGGCCTTCCCCGATCGCTGCGCCGGCGACGTGCTCGATTTCGTCAAGCGCCGCTTCGGCCGCGGCAACCGATCCCCCTCAGCCGGCGACGGCGGGTGGGCGGCGTTCGTGCCAGTCGGTTGCCTGCTGGTAGGCCCAGCCGATGCGCAGCGCGGTCTCCTCGTCATAAGCCCGGCAGACGATCTGCAACGACAATGGCAACCCGCTCGCGGTGAAGCCGTCGGGCACCGCCAGCGCGCACATTTCGAGCGCGTTCACAAAGCGCGTGAAATGCGCCGGGGTCGAGCCCTGATCGACCGCGTCGAGCGGGATCGCCGCGGTCGTCGTGGTCGGGGTCAGCAATGCGTCGGCGTCGCCGAGGGCGGCGGCAAACTCCGCTTTTGCCGCGGCCTGCTCGCGCAGCGCGTTGAGATAGTCGCGGGCGGAAACGCCTCTGCCCGAGGCGATACGCGGGCGCACCGCCTCGTCGATCGGCAGACTCATGTCGTCGACCAGGTCGCCGACCAGGAAATACGATTCGGCGCCGATGATGCGCCCGGTCAGCTGGGTGTAGTCGGCAAAGCGGCGCGGCAGGGTCACCGCGACGATCTCGGCGCCGAGCCGCGCAAGGGCGTCGATCGCTGAATCGTAAGCGCCGAGCACTTCGGCCGCGACATGGTCGCGCTCGATCGCCGGCATCCGCGCCAGCTTCAGCCCGCGCACGCCGCGCCGCATCGCCGGCAGCGCGCCAGCCGGCGGCCGCCCCAAGGTGCGCGCATCGTCAGGGTCGGGGCCCTCGATCGCCTGGTACAAGAGGGCCGCGTCCTCGGCCGAGCGCGCCATCGGCCCCGGCGTGTCGAGGCTCGGGCTTAGCGGCAGGATGCCGTAGGTGCTGACCCGGCCGATCGTGGTCTTGAGGCCGCTGAGCCCGCACCACGAAGCCGGCAGCCGCACCGAGCCGCCGGTGTCGGTGCCGATCCCCCACGGCGCCATGCATGCGGCGACCGCGACGCCGGTGCCGCTGCTCGACCCGCCGGGGGTGCGCGCCACCGCCGGGTCCCACGGGTTCCACGGCGTGCCGCGGTGCTGGTTCGTGCCCCAGCCGCCCATCGCGAACTCGACCGTGTGGGTCTTGCCGAGCACGATCATGCCGGCGGCGACCAGGCGCTTCGCGATCGTCGCGGTGTAGGCCGAGCGGCGGTCATGCCAGACCTGCGAGCCGCCGGTCGTCACTCGCCCCTCGATCTCGATCAGGTCCTTGAGGGCGACCGGGATGCCGTGCAACGGCCCAACCCGATGCCCCGACCGGATCGCCTTGTCGGCGGCCTCGGCGGCGAGCCGGGCCTCGTCGGCATAAACCTCGACATAGGCGTGCAGCTTTTGATCCTGGGCGCCGATGCGGGCGAGCAAGGCGTCGACGAGCTCGACCGGCGAGATGCGGCCGGCGCCGATCTCGGCGGACAGGACATGGGCGGGCAACAGGGCGGGATCGAGATTGGCTGACGGCATGGCTCCTCGCACAGGGGATGATAATGGCGCTGCTGCTCTACGCCTACAGCCAGGGTGTGTGTACTCCTCGCGTCGGATTGCGCGCGGCCGCGAGGGGCGGAGCGACGACGCAATCCCGCGGCAGCGCCCTCGCGATGGGAATCACCTGATTGGTTCTCACCACTAGCTGCTCCCGACAGCTGACCGCGAAGAAGCAGCGCCCGGCGCGTCGGTCTCGAGGCTCGCGATGGTGCGGCCGCGCGTCTCCGGAAGCAGCAGCAGCATGACAACCATCAGCCCGTGCGCCAGGGTCGAGAACAGCGCGATCGCGGTGCCGAGCGGCATGACCACTGTCGCAAAGCCGATCGCGGTCATGAACACCGAACCGACCGCCCGGCCGGCATTGTAGCAAAAGCCCTGGCCGGTGCCGCGGATGGCGGTCGGGTAGAGCTCTGTCATGAACGGGCCCATCGGCGCGAACTTCATCAGGATCGCGGTATTGAGCGGGATCCCGAGAAACAGCAGACCGGTGTTGCCGACCGGCACGTAAAGGTAAACGAGAACCATGACGATCGATGCGACAGCCGAGGTCATGAACGTCGCTTTCCGGCCGATCGCATCGGCAAAATAGGCCCCGCACAAAAAGCCGATCAGCGATCCCAATGCCAGCACCGCGACGTAGAGCCCGGTATGGGAGGCGGACAGATGGCGCACCGTGCGCAGATAGGTCGGCATCCAGAACCCGACCGCCCACACGCCGCCCTGCGCCCCCATGACCATCAGCGACACTTTTATCGTCAGCCATAGGTACGGCCCGCGAAACGCCGACAGCAGCTGGCCGATCCCCGGCTTTGCGGTGCCGGCGCCCCGCCCCTCGAACGCTTCCGATTCGGGAATGCTGCGGCGGATCCACAGCACGAACAGGCCGGGCAAGATGCCGACCCAGAACAATGCCCGCCACGCGATCGCCTCGGGTAGAACGGCGTAAAGGCCGGCATAGACGAGCGCCGCCAGACCCGGGCCGACGGCGGCGCCGGTCTGCACAAAACCGACGCCGCGGCCGCGATACTTGTCGCGGATGACCTCGCCCATCAGGACGGCGCCGGTCGCCCACTCGCCGCCGAAGCCGAGCCCGTGCAATCCCCGCAGGATGAACAGCTGCTCGAAATTCTGGGCAAAGCCGCACAGGAAGGTGAAGACCGAATACCACAGGATCGCGATCTGCAGCATGCGAACGCGGCCGAAACGGTCGGCGAGCGCGCCGGCGAACCAGCCGCCGAACGACGAGGTGACGACGGTGACGGTGCCGATCGTGCCGGCCGCACCCGTCGACATGCCCCAGACCGCGATGACCGTGGGCACGACGTAACTGTAGAGCTGCTGATCGAAGCCGTCCAAGGTCCAGCCGCCCCAGCAGGCGAGCATCGTGCGGCGTTCCCGCGAGGTCAGATCGCGCAGCCAAGCCAACATCGCGTTTCCCCCATGGCGGATCTGTTGATTTATTTGCGGGCTGATCTTAGCCGGCCAGGCGCGCCGCCGCATCCCTGCTGCATCGCCCCCCGCCGATGCGGGCTTTGCGTTGCGGGGCGAATGACGCCGCCACCAGCGATTCAACCGAAAGGCCCACCGGGTGCTTGCCCCCGCGGCCGACCGATATCTTTGCGTGTCGAAGCAGCTTGGAGGGAACAGCAGGGTTCGCGGGAGAGGCGCGTCTCGGCTACGAGCTCTTGTCTCAATTACCGGATTCCCTCGCCCCGGCGCCGTCGGCTATCTGGGGCGGTGCGAACACCGGTAGAAACGTGTCCCAGCCAACTACAAAGCAGAGGGGATGAAGCGCCATGATAAAGCTCACGAGCAACGCGTGCTTGCGGCTCGCCGGCAAATCCCGACCAGCCAAGGCGGGCATCTTGACGATCGCCGTGGCAGTGGCAGCCGCGATCATGGGCACAGCGGCCATCGCCGCCACGCTCGACCACGCGCCCTACGGCACGACTGAGGGCGGGCAGCCGGTCGACATCTTCACGATGACCAACGACCACGGCCTGCGCGTGCGCTTCCTCAGCTATGGCGGCATCATCACCGAGATCGACGTGCCCGACCGCACCGGCCGGCTCGACGACATTGTGCTGGGTCTCAAAAACTTGCGGCAATATGAAACACTGCCCGGCCATTTCGGCGCGATCACCGGCCGTTACGCGAACCGCATCGGCGGGGCGCAGTTCACCCTGAACGGCCAGACCTACCATCTGATCGCCAACAACGGCGCAAACACGCTGCATGGCGGGCCCAACGCGCTCGACCGTAAGGTCTGGACCGTTACAGCCGCGCCCGCGCCGAACGGCGTGGCTGCGACGCTTAGCTATGTCAGCAAGGACGGCGACCAGAACTTTCCCGGCACGTTGACGACGCATGTGACCTACACGCTGACCAACGACAACGCGCTGCGGATCGATTACGCCGCGAGCACCGACAAGGACACGGTGATAAATTTCACCAACCACTCCTATTTCAATCTGGCCGGCAACGGCTCCGGTTCGGTCGCGGATCAGATGCTGCTGGTCAACGCAGACCGCTACACGCCCACCGGCGCGGACCAGATTCCGACCGGAGAGATCGCACCAGTCGACGGCACACCGCTCGACTTTCGCGAGATGATGCCGATCGGCGCCCGGCTGCACAGTGCTTTCCAGCAGATGGTTTATGCGCACGGCTACGATCACAATTTTGTGCTGAACGAGCGGCCCGGCGACAGCATGACTTTTGCCGCGCGCGCCTATGATCCGCGCACCGGCCGCATCGTCGATTGTTTCACCACCGAGCCGGGTCTGCAGGTCTACACCAGCAACGGAATGAACGGGTCGGTGGTCGGGTCGTCGGGGACGACCTATCGTCAGACCGAGGCGTTCACGCTCGAAACGCAGCATTTTCCCGACAGCCCCAACAAGCCGAGCTTTCCGACCACCGAGCTGCGGCCGGGCCAGAATTTTCACTCGACGACAATATTCCGCTTCGCCACGGATGCGCCGGTGCCGCCCCTGCCGCGGTGACGGCAGATCATTTGGAGGCAGATCACAAGAGCCGCCTATGGTCTACGATAGGATCGGAGAAACGGTGGCGGTTTGCCGGCTCGACCGCACGGCACCTTTGGTCGACAGGCAAGGCGGCCTTACGGCCATCGCAACCCCGTTCCTGCAGAACAAGGGTTGGAACGGAAACCCACATTCATTTATCACGTCATGGCGGCGCACCTACCTCGAGAACTCGATTTCATCGCCCGAGCGTGAAAGACGTCACCGATGCAATCGTTTGATTGGGAGGGGCTCTCCGACATCAAGCACCTCGGCCTCCGCTCGATCGCGTCGAGCCCCTTCAGGCTCACGCATCTCGGCGCCCTCGTCGAGGCACGGTGCTGACCGTGCCGATCGTTCTCTCGGTCCAGTCGTGGGTGGCGTGCGGCAATGTCGGCAATTGTGCCGCCCTCTTCCCGTTGCAGCGGCTCGGGATCGAGACCTGGTCGCTCAACACCGTCGCGTTTTCGAACCACACCGGCTACGGCAAATGGCGCGGCGCCGCGGTGCCGCCAAACGAAATCGCATCGCTGTTTAACGGGATCGCCGAACTCGGGCTGCTGCCGCGCTGCGACGCCGTGCTGTCGGGCTATCTGGGCGAGCCCGAAATCGGGCCGGTCCTGCTCGACATCGTTTCCCGCGTCAAGGCCGCGAACCCGCGCGCGCTTTATTGCTGCGACCCGGTTATGGGCGATGTCGGGCCGGGCTGGTATGTCGGTGCCGGCGTCCCGGAATGGTATCGCGACCAGGCGCTCGCCATGGCCGACATTGCGACCCCGAACCGCTTCGAGCTCGAATGGCTGAGCGGCACCCGGGTCGAGGGCGTCGCCGAGGCGGCCGCCGCCGCTGACGCGCTGCGCCGGAAAGGCCCGCGGATCGTCCTTGTCACGAGCCTCGAACCCGCGACCGACCGGGTTGCAGTGCTCGCCGCAGCACCAGAAGGCCAATGGGTGGCCGAAACCCCGCGGCTGGCGGTCGAGGCGACCGGTTGCGGCGACGCGCTGGCGGCGCTGTTTCTCGGCTGGCTGCTCAACGGGAGGCCGGTGCCGGAGGCGCTGGCGCTGGCTGTCGCCGCGATCTGGGGCGTTGTCGAAGCCACCCTGCGCCGCGGCGGCGGGGAGCTGGCGTTGGTCGCGGCGCAGGACGAGCTGGCGGCACCGAGCCACAAGGTCATTCCACAAAGGCTGTGAGAGCGAAAGGGCAAGAGAAATGGAAGCGCCGAGCAAGATCGCCGTCATCACCGGGGCCGGGAGCGGCATCGGGCGAGCCTCCGCATTGGCACTGGTCGCAGCCGGGTTCACCGTGGTGCTGGCCGGCCGCCGCCGCGAGATGATCGAGGAAACCGCTTCACTGGCAAAGCCTGCCCCAGGCGGCGCCGCGTCGCGCGGCGCGGAGGCGGCGCCGCGCACGATGGTCGTGCCGACCGATGTCTCCGACCCCGCGCAGATCGCGGCCTTGTTCGACCAGGTCAAACAGAGCTGTGGCCGCATCGACCTGTTGTTCAACAATGCCGGGATCAGCACCCGCGGGATTCCGTTCGAGGAGCTGACCTACGAGCAATGGTCGAATGTCGTCGCGGTCAACCTGACGGGCTCGTTTCTGTGCGCCCAGCATGCCTTTCGGATGATGAAGGCGCAGGACCCGCGCGGCGGGCGGATCATCAACAACGGCTCGGTCTCGGCGCATGTGCCGCGGCGCCACTCGACTCCCTATGTCGCGACCAAGCACGCGCTTACGGGGCTGACCCGCTCACTGTCGCTCGACGGGCGCGACTGCGACATCGCCTGCGGCCAGATCGACATCGGCAACGCCGCGACGACGCGCAACGAAGACACCGCGCGCGGCCGGTTGCAGGCGACCGGCCGGGTCGAGGCGGAGCCGCGCATCGATGTCGAGCACGTCGCTCGCGCGGTCGTCTACATGGCGACATTACCGCTCGAGGCGAACGTGCAGTTTATGACCGTGATGGCGACAAAGATGCCGTATGTCGGTCGCGGCTGACCGCGAATCGATAAAATCGCGGTAGGCCAATCGCGATCCGGCCGGCGACCAAGATCGGGAGAGATGATCGCCTGAGGCGCGGAGCTGACGCCGATCCGTCGCCCACAGCTGTGGGTTCAGGTAGGTATGCAAGTAAACCGGGCATTAACAATACTAACACCTCGGAGTCGTCATGGCCGGACTTGTTCGGGCCATCCACGTGCCCGGTCCGAGGCCAGTAAGTGCGTGGATCACCGGGACAAGCCCAGTGATGACAACCCAGAGCAGACGCTTTCAACTACCCTGCAACCGCTTTTGCGGAAGCGGACAGCCGTGCACGTCGCCCGGCCGCTGAAAAACCGCCCAGGTTGCCTAATAAATAGTCAGTCGTGGCAGGGACATAGATCGCCGTTGACAGCCACGAAGCGGCAATAGCAGAAGGTGATCTTTGAGAGTGGAGCGCAACCAGTCAGTTTGCTGGCCGCGCCGCGATCTTGGCCGGGTCGGCCGCGGATTGGTACGGCGCTTGCGTCGCGGCGATCTTGAAACGACCTGAGGTTGGGTCCGCGCGGCCGCTCAAGGCGAAACGATCATCGAGAGGCTCTGTCCAGATGAACAAGATGAAGAAAAGCACCATCTCGGTCGCCGCACTCGTCTGCGCCGCGCTCGGGCTCGGCGCACCGGCGGCATGGGCCGACGAGCTCGCCCAGCTGCCGACAGCGCCATCGCCGCCCGCGCCCCCGCCGCCGCCTGGTGCGCCGCCCGCCGGCGCACCACCGGGAGCGGCGGCAGCACCGGCACCCGCACCGGCGGCGCCGACCTCGCCGTTGATCGCGCCGTCGATCACCGGCCCGCTGACCATCCAGCTGCCGCCGCCCAAATACACGCTGGGGCCGCTCGGCGACATCTATGTGGACGGCATCGGCAGCGGCCTGTTCCAGTGGCAGAACAATGTCGTTCACGGTGTGTTGCCGGGGAACAACGCCTCGATCGGGGATCTGAACAACGGCCAGATTTTTGTCCAAAAGACCGACGGCCTTGTCCAGTTTTACGCGCAGGGAGGCGCCTATTCGATCAGCTCGTTGGGGTTGCCGTACATATCGACCGCGCTCGCGACCTGGGGGGCCAATTCGCCGGCGGGGAATTTGTGGGGGTGGTTTCCGCAGGGCTTTGTCAAGATTGTTCCGACCGACACTTTCTCGGTTCAAGCCGGTAAGCTGCCGACCCTGATCGGGGCCGAGTATACGTTTGACTTTGAGAACATAAACATCGAACGCGGCTTACTGTGGAACCAGGAGCCCGCGGTCAGCAAAGGTGCCCAGGCCAATTATACCTGGGGTCCGGTCGCGTTCTCGCTGTCCTTTACCGACGGCTTCGATTCCGGGGTTTACAATTGGCTTACCGGCTCTGCCACATATACGCTGAACCCGGCCAACTCTTTTGAGTTCGCGGCCGGCGGCAATCTCGGGACCACTCGTAACAACAATCTTCGAACTCCGATCCTGCAAAGCAACTCGGAAATCTATAATCTCATATACACCTATAATTCCGACCCATGGATCATCCAACCCTATTTCCAGGCGACCCACGTGCCGACCAATCTTGGCCTTTACGGGCCGAGCGCGTCCAGCCTGGGCGGCGCCGTCCTAGTCAACTATGACGTGGGCGGAGGATTTAATCTTGGCGGCCGGGCGGAGTATATCGGGACGACAGGAGGGAACAACCTGCTGTATGGGCCAGGGAGCGGCGCGTTTTCTTTGACGTTTACGCCGACTTATCAGTATAAATACTTCTTCACTCGCGGCGAGGTATCGTGGGTCAAGGCAAACAGCATTTCCTCGGGGCTGGGTTTTGGCAGCGGCTCGGGCACGAGCCAGACGCGCGTTCTGGTTGAGACGGGTATCCTGTTCTGAACGGGAGCTGGCGGGGACAGCCGGCGTCGGCGCGGGTGTCGCACCTTCCCAGGCGGCGGGCGGCCCGGTATACAGGCCGCCGCCGGACATGCCGGCGCGCTCGAAAGGCTGCGGGTGCCGGATCTTGTTATCTTCGATTGCGACGGTGTGCTCGTCGACAGCGAAATCATTTTCGCGCGCGTGCTGGGCGAGTGCCTGACCGAAGCCGAGTTTCCGGCGACCGCCGCTGAAGCGCTGCTGCTCGGCTTTGGCAAGAACCGCGACACCCTGACCGCCGCGGTCGAGGCCCGCTATGGCCGCGGGTTGCCGGACGGGTTTTTCGAGGCGATGCGCGAGCGCACCGCGCTTGTTTTGGAACATGAGCTGCGGCCGATCCCGGGGGTCGTGGAATTGCTGGGGAGGCTGTCGACCCGGCGCTGCGTCGCCTCCAACGGCCATCTGCAACGCGTGCGCGAGCGCCTGGCGCTGACCGGCCTCTTGCGCTTTTTCGACCCGCACGTGTTCAGCGCCATCCAGGTCGCGGCCGGCAAGCCGGCGCCCGACCTGTTTCTGCTCGCGGCGCGCCGGCTCGGCGCGCAGGCCGCGGCTTGTGTGGTCGTCGAGGACAGCATCGTCGGCGTTGTCGCCGCGGTCGCCGCCGGCATGCCGGTCGTCGGGTTTTGCGGCGGCAGCCATTGTCCGGGCGACCACGCCGATCAGTTGATCGCCGCCGGCTGCTCGCAGGTGTTTTCGCACATGGCGGAGCTTGCGGCCTATCTCTGCGGTGGGCAGCCCGCGACCGCATTCGGGTCCGCGTCACGCGTTTGAGCCCCCGCGATGCCGGTTTTTGCGGACGCGCTGTGCCGGTAACTGAGCGCTCCTGCCGGGAATTTCGCCCGTATAACCCCGGAAACCCCTTCCGTGTCTTCCTTGCGGCGGGCAAGCCGGTGTTTCGGTCGCGGTCGACAGCCGCGGGCGGCCAGTCTTATCATGCGCCGACCACGATGCCGTGAGGGAGGTCCGCGCCGGCGCGCGGCGAACGAGGAGAGACAAATGCGAAACGGTTTCCGCGCCTACGATTCCGACACCCATGTCAACCCGTGCGCCGAGGTGCTCGACCGCTATGTCGATCCGGGCCTCCGCGCGCGCTTGCCGGAGCTCGCACCATACCGGCTGCCGAGCGGCCCTGCGGTGGAGGGTGGCGCCCCCATGCACCAATATCGTGTCGGGACCAAATACTACCGCCGGGTCTTGGGTGAGAAGGCGCCCGCCGACACCTTTACCGGGCGCGAGACGCGCTGGCGGGGCACCAAAATGCCGCGGCCCGGCGTGCAGGACGACCAGGCGGCCAACCGCGTCGCCGACATGAACGACGAAGGCGTCGACACCCATTTCCTGATCCCGACCTCGTGGCTCAGCGTCGTCGGGCTCGACGACCCGGCGCTCGAAGTCGGCATGATCCGCGCTTATCACCGCCATATGGCCGATTTCACCGCCGACCACCCCGACCGGTTGAAAAGCCTGATCGTCGCCTCCTCGCGCGTCGTGCCCGAGGCGGTGCGCGAAATCCGCGAATGGGGCAAGTCGAAATGGGCGGTCGCGGTCTTGCCGTTGCTCGCCAAGGACATGCCGGCCGATCACCCCGATCTCTACCCGATCTGGGAGGCCGCGGCCGAGCACGACCTGCCGATCGCCAATCACAGCTTTACCTGGAACCCGCCCTACTATCCGGGCTACCTCGATTTGTGGGAGAACATCTTTATCGGCCGTGCCGCGGCACACCCGTGGGGGGCGATGCGGTTTGTCGCCTCGTTTATCGGCGGCGGGCTCTACGACCGGTTCCCGACCTTGCGCATGGGTGTGCTCGAAGGCGGGTTCGGCTGGCTGCCGTTCTGGGCAAGGCGGCTCGACGAGCAGGCGGTCTATGTCGGCGGCACCGCGGATTTGAAGAAGAAGCCCAGCGAGTACATGCAGAGCGGGCGGTTCTTCTGCAGCATCGAGCACCATGAAGGCGAGGACATGTTCAACTACGTCTGCCAATTCCTTGGCGACGACGTGCTGATGTATGCCTCCGACTACCCGCATTCGGAATGCCAGTTCCCGAACTCGGTCGACAACATCATCGCGTGGCAGAGCTTGAAGGGCGACACCAAGAAGAAGCTGCTGTCGGGCAACGCCGACCGGTTCTTCAAGCAAACCTGAGCCTCAGCCAGACCTGAGCCTCGGCCGAAACGCGGGGTGGCCGGCGTCCCGGATCCCCGCGTTTTTTCGGAAGCGGGCGGAACCGGGCGTGACCCGCGCACCCGTCGCGGCGGGCGCCTGCCCGGTAGGGCTCAGCTGCGCTCGGAGCGCTCGAAATCGGTGCGTTCGGTGACCGGAAGGCCCTGCAGGTAGCGGCGCAGGCAGTCGAGGCCGAGCTCGACCGCCCCGAGCCGCACCCATTCGCGCCCGCCATAGATTCGCGAGCGGCGCGATTCGACCCGGTCCCCGTCGGCGATCGCGAGATAGATGCTGCCGCCGAAATCGATACGGTCGGGGCCGTCGTCGACGTCGACCAGCACCGCCAACGCATGGCTCGCGCCCGTTTCCCGGCGGATCGCGCGGGCCACCG
Source organism: Allostellaceae bacterium (assembly GCA_035570595.1). Taxonomy (GTDB): domain Bacteria; phylum Pseudomonadota; class Alphaproteobacteria; order ATCC43930; family CGMCC-115725; genus AP-15. The sequence continues at coordinate 5,135 of DATMLF010000136.1, read as the reverse complement.
CCTCGGCCGCCTCGCGGCTCATCTCGCCCGCGATCAGCCCGCCGTCGAGGCCGAGTGCCGCGGCAATCTCGGCCGGGTCGCGCGCGACGACGCCGCGGCGAAACACCTTCTCCGCCCCCGGCAGGGGCGCGATGCGGGCGGCGACCTGGCCGCCGGTGTAGGTCTCGACCACCGCCAGCGAGCCGTCGCGCGCGGCGAGCTCGGCCAGCACCACCGCCTCCAGCTTCTGGTCGTCCTCGCCAAGGATGAAATTGCCCAGGCGCCGGCGCACTTCCGCCACGACCGGCGCCAGCTTGCGCTCGACGTCGTCGCGGTCGGCGCCGCGCACCGTCAGCTTGGTTTCGATCTGCGGATAATGGCTGCGGAAGCCGAGCTTGACGCTGCCGTCGCCGACCAGGTCCTCGACCCCGGCGAGCAGCTGGTCGACATGCGATTCGCCGAGCCCGTAGGAATGGAAGCGTTTCAGGTGAATGACGCCGGGCGTGCCGGCGCGCGCCAGGAGCCGCGGGATGATCTGCTCCTCGAGCATGCGGAACAGCTCGCGCGGCACCCCGGGAGTGAAGAAAAACCGCGCCTTGCCGATGTCGAGCGCAAAGCCGCAGGCCGTGCCGACCGGGTTGTCGAGCATTTCGGAGCCGGCCGGCAGCATCGCCTGCTTTCGGTTGTTCGACGACATCACGCGGTTGCGGCGGCGGAAAAAATCCTCCATCCGGGCGAGCCATTCCTCGCTGAGCACGAGGTCGACGCCGGCGGCGCGCGCCGCGACCTCCTGCGACAGGTCATCGACGGTCGGGCCGAGCCCGCCATTGACGATGACCGCGTCGGCGCGCTCGCCGGCCATCAGGAACGCGGCCAGCAACTCGTCGCGGTCGTCGCCGACGATCGTCCCCCACGACACCGAGAGGCCGAAATCCTCGAGCTTCTGGCTCATGTAGTTGAAGTTGGTGTTGACGATCTTGCCGGTCAGCACCTCGTCGCCGGTGCAAATGATCTCGATCCGCATGCTCTCCTCGGTCTCTCGGCTGCGGCCGCAGCCTACTCCCTTGCCCCGCCGGATGGGGAGGGGTTGCGCGTCGGCGGGACGAAGCGGTTGGCCGTTTCGGCGTTTTCCGTCCGCCCGTTTACCCGGCGGTCCCTGGCAGAAGGCGCCCGCGGGCGGTGCGAACCGGACGGATCGTGCCAGTGCTTTCTTCCTCGTTGCCCCGCCTTCCTCGTTGCCCCGTCTCCCTTGTCGCCCCGGCCCGTGCGGAGGCGGCGATCCAGGCCTGATCCTCGTCCGAACAGGGCGCGCCGCAAACACAGTGCCGGACACCCTGGGCTCCCGCTTTTGAGGCTGTGATCCAATCCTGGTTTTGGGCTTTGATCGCGAGATTTAGGTTTGCTTTCGCATTTACGGCCATTCGTGGGGGTATTGGGGGTGGGATGAGCCAGGGTGTCCGGGTGATCGGTCTTGCCGCGCGCCGCTGCGCTGGGACATGGTCGATTTGGACAGCACCACGCGCATGCCCGTCGCCACGGGACAAGCCCGTGGGCGGAAGGCCCACGGATTCGGGTTCCTGGGCCGCGTCAGAGCCCGAGCTTGCGGCGGGCGGCGGCGTTGACCGACTGGCGCAGCTTGCCGATTTCGGCCCACGGGTCCGACGCTATCGAGGCCAGCCGTGTCGGAACCGCGCCGACAGTCAGACGTTCGGGGCGAAGCCCAGCTTCGACCTCGCTCCACGACAGCGGGGTCGAGACCGTCGCGCCAGACCGGGCCCGCGTCGAATAGGCGCCGACCGCCGTCGCCCCGCGCGCATTGCGCAGGTAGTCGATGTAGATGCGGCCCTTGCGCGCCCGTTTCAACTGGTTGGCGGTGTAGCGGTCTGGATGGCGGGCGGCCATGCCGTCGGCGACCGCCTTGGTGAATTTTTTGATCTCGTCCCAGTCGAGCCGCGGCGTCAGCGGCACCACGACGTGCAACCCCTTGCCGCCGGTCGTCTTGGCAAAGCTTTGCAGGCCGAGACCGGCGAGCTCGTCGCGGATCTCGATGGCCGCCTCGGTCACCCGCGACCACGGCAGCCCCTCGTCCGGGTCAAGGTCAAACGTGATCCGATCGGGTTGCTCGAGCTTGTCGAGCGTCGAACCCCAGGGATGGATTTCGAGCACCCCGATCTGCACGAGCGACAGCACCCCGGCCAGATCCTCGACCGCCAGATGGGTCTCGCCGTCGATCTCGACGCGGGTCACCGCCGCCGGCACGCTGGCGCCGGCATGCTTCTGATAAAACAGCTCGCCGCCGACCCCCTCCGGCGCGCGCACCAGGCTCAGCGGCCGGTGTGCCAGATGCGGCAGCGCCCACTCGGCGACGGTGGCGTAATAGCGCGCGAGGTCGAGCTTGGTGATCCCGGTGTCGGGATAGAGCACGCGGTTGGCGTGGGTCAGCCGCACGCCTTCGAAAGTGGCGCTGCCGTCGCGGGCGATTGGCGTCGGCTCGCGCGGCGCGGCGGGCGACGACGCCGGCTCCGCCGATGGTGTCCCCGGTAATGTCGGTAACGGCATGTCGCGCACGACCTCCCTGGCTTCCTTGTCCTCGCGCAATCCGAGAAACGCCGCGTGGCGCAACACCGCGTCGGAGGTCCACCCGGCATAGCGAACCTCGGCGACGAGCCGGGGCTCGGTCCAATGCACGCCCTTGACGACGGCGCCTTTTGGCAAGGCCTTGACCGGAGGTTCGCGCCGCGCGATCCGATCGAGGCGCGCCCGCAGGTCCAACAGCACGGCGTCGGAGAACCCCGTGCCGACCCGGCCGGCATAATGTAATTTCCCCCGAGGATCGTAGTAGCCGAGGATCAGCGCCCCCAAACCTTGACGCCCGCCGGCGGGGTCGCTGAACCCGATCACGACAAACTCGTCGCGGTTGTCGCATTTGACCTTGAGCCAGCTGTCGTGGCGGCCGGCGCGGTAAGGGCTGTCGCGCCGCTTCGCGACGATGCCCTCGAGCCCATAGCCGCAGGCATGGCGGAAGAAACCGGGGCCGCGCCCGATCTGGTGGTCGCTGTAGCGCAAAATTCCGTCGGCCGATGGCGGCACCAGTACCGCGAGCGCCGTCTTGCGGTCTTCCAACGCGGCGCCGGTCAGGTCCCAGCCGTCGAGGTGGATCAGGTCGAAGGCATAAAACACCAAGGTGTCGGTCCGCTCGTTGGCGATCGCGTCCTGCAAATGCCCGAAATCGGTCGTGCCGTCGGGTTCGACATGGACGAGCTCGCCGTCGACCAGCGCGGCGTGGACCCGCAGCTCCGCAACCCGACGGGCGAGCGCCGGAAACTTCGCGGTCCAGTCGAGGCCGTTGCGGGTCGACAACCGCACATTCCCGTCGCGGAGCCGCGCCAGCAGGCGATAACCGTCGTATTTGATCTCGTGCAGCCAATCCGGGCCGTCCGGCGCCGCCGTCGCGGAACACGCCAGCAGCGGCCGCGGGTCGGCGGGCATCCGGCCACGTTTCGCGCCCGTAATCCCGTTCAGGTCGATCGCCTGGCGCGCACCAGACCCCGCCGGCGGCTCCTCCCCGTTCGGTCCCCAGATCCGGTCGCGGTCGGCGGCGATCTCGTCGATCGTTCGCCCGGTGGCGGCGCTTTTCGGGTTGTCGGCGACGATCGCGTCGCGGCTGTCGGGCACCGCGGCCGCGTCACGCTCCTTGATCAACAGCCAGTTCTCCCGCTCGCGGCCGGCGTGCTTGCCGCCCATCCGCACCAATGCCCATTTACCGTGCAGCTTCTCGCCGTCGAGCTCGAATTTGAGCGCGCCCTTGGCGTAGGCCGCCCGCGGGTCGGGATCGAGCGGCGTCCAGCTGCCGCGATCCCAAATCATCGAGGCGCCGGCGCCGTATTGCCCCTCGGGAATGACGCCTTCGAACCCGCCATACTCAAGCGGATGGTCCTCGACATGCACCGCGAGCCGCTTTTCGCCGGGGTCGGCGCTGGGCCCCTTCGGCACCGCCCAGCTCTTCAGCACACCGTCGAGCTCGAGCCGGAAATCGTAATGCAGCCGCCGCGCCGCGTGCTTCTGGATCACGAACGACAATGCCGGCGACGCCTTCGGCCGGATGACGCCGCCCGCCGGCTCGGGCGTCTTCGCGAAATCGCGCTTTTTTTGGTACTCGGTTAGCGCCATTGCCGCCCGTCCGTCAAAAAGCCGTCCGACGTCAACACCTGTCGCACGGCGTTGCGCAGCGCCACATAATGTGCATTCGTAACGCCGCAGCATAGGAGATGGACATGCCGCGCGCGAGTTGGAGCGGGTTTCTGCGTCTTTCTCTTGTCACTTGCCCGGTCTACCTGAGCCCGGCGACCACCGAGTCGAAGCGAATTCGCCTCAATCAGCTCAATGCCGAAACCGGAAACCGGGTTTCGCAGCAGCTCATCGACTCGAAGACCGGCGAAGAGCTCAGCCGCGACCAGATCGTCAAAGGCTTTGAATATGAGCGCGGTCGCTTCGTCACGATAACCGACGAGGAATTGAAGGACCTGCAGATCGAGTCGTCAAAAATCATCGACCTCCAACAGTTTGTTGATCGCGACGAGGTCGATCCCATTTGGCTCGACACTCCCTATCTGGTCTATCCCGACGGTGAGATCGCGAGCGAGACTTTCCGCGTTATCGGCGAGGCGATGGTGCGCGCGAACAAGGTCGGGCTCGGCAGCATCGTGCTGGCGAACCGCGAGCGGCTTGTATTGGTCGAGCCGCGCGGTGGCGGACTGCTAATGTCGACCTTGCGCGCCAGCGAAGAGGTTCGCGCCGCCGAATTCGGCGACAAGCAGGACGGTGAGGTCGACCCCGAGCTTGTGGCGCTCGCCGAAACCATCATCGAGCGCAAGGCTGGTCCTTTCGAGCCGACTAATTTCCACGACCGCTACCAGGACGCCTTACGAGAACTGGTAGAGACAAAGACCAAGGGGCTGCCCGCAGCGCCGCGCGCGGTTGGTGAGCCAGCCAAGGTCGTGAATTTGATGGACGCACTAAAACGCAGCCTCGCTCGGGAAGAAGCGGGCCCCGGGCAGGCTGCTCCTGTTGCGCCGGCGGCACAAGCCAAGCGCGGGAAGTCTGCAGGCGATCGTCGGCAGCCGGCGCTGCTGCTGCCGGTTGTGGGTGGCCGCAAA
>DATMLF010000135.1:0-13382 GCA_035570595.1 Allostellaceae bacterium | reverse complement strand
TCCCGGTGCCCGAGATCTGCGTGCTCGATCCCGACGGCGACATTCTGCGCGCGTTGCGGCGGTCAGGGCGCGCCGCGCGGTCTTCGGGCTGGGCCTGCTATCACACCGAGCTCTACGAATTCGACCACGAAGGCGAGCGGTTCGGGATAATCGGCTGCGCCGTCGGCGCCTCGTTCGCGGTGCTGCTCGCCGAAGAGCTGTTCGTGTCCGGCTGCCGCTTTCTGGTCAGCGTGACCTCGGCCGGGCAGATCGATCGACGCGGCGCCAGCCCCTACTTCGTGCTGATCGACCGGGCGTTGCGCGACGAGGGCACGAGCTACCATTACCTGCCGCCGGCCGAATTCGCCGAGGCCGACCGCCGGCTCGCCGCGGCGGCGATGGAGGGGTTGCAAGGCATCGGGCAGACAGTCTATCGCGGCGCCGCGTGGACCACCGACGCACCCTTTCGCGAGACCGCAGCGGCGATCGAGCGGGCGCGCGCCCGCGGCATTCTCGCCGTCGAAATGGAGGCGGCGGCGCTCTACGCCTTTGCCGCCGCGCGCGGCAAGCCGGTGCTGTGCTTCGCCCACGTCACCAACCAGATGGCGATCGTCAGCGGCGATTTCGAAAAGGGTGAGGAGAACGGCAGCGCCGCGGCACTCGCCGTCATCGCCGCCGCAACCCGCGGCTGGCGGGCGGCGGAAAAGTCGGCCGGAACGATTTGAGCGACGGCTGCCCGGCGACGATGGCCGGGACTTCGACCGTCGGCCCACCGGATGGGAGCAACGCACAATGACGCCGAACCCGTTGACCGATTTCGTCCATTTCATGCTGCGACCGGGATGGCCGACCTACGTCTTCTGGGTATTGTTGATCGCCAGCGTCGCGATCGCGGTTTATTGCCTCGCCAGGATGCCCGCGCAACGGCGCGCCGTTCATCTTGGCAATTGGGCCTGCCGGGTCCTCATCGGCGGAATGTGGTGGCAGCAGACGTTGTGGAAGTTGCCGCCCTATTACACCGACGACGGCAAACCCTCCGGCACAAACGAACTCGCCCACTATCTGACGGTCGAGGGAAAATCGGCCGCCATCCCGTTGTTGAAGGATTTCGTCAACCACGTGGTCTCGCCGCATTTCTCCCTGTTTGCGCCGATCGTCTACGCCGCCGAGGCGCTGACCGGCGTGTCGCTGATCCTTGGTCTCTTCGTCCGGCTGTGGGGGGTGATCGGCGCATTGCAGTTCCTCAATCTGTGGCTCGGCCTCTACAACGACTGGTACGAGTGGCCGTGGACCTATTTCTTCGCATTCGTGCTTATGGTCATCTTTGCCTTGCATCATTACGGCCGCAGCCTCGGCGTCGACGCGATCCTCACCGCGCGGCCGCGCCGCAGCCGGCTGCTCGATTGGGTTAGCTGAGCGGACGGGAACGACGCCGGTACACGGCTGCGGCAGGTGCACCCTGAGCGCGGTTACGGGTCAAGTTGCACGGCGCTCACCCCTCCTCCCGTCAAGAGGGGAGGGCCTCGATAAGCACGCCGATTTGCACCGCCGCCCCCTCGATGGGGGCGGGTGGGGGTGACGCACGCGGAGCAAGCCGACTCGGTCGAAAACCGGTCTACGGCCGGCGCGGGTTGCGGCGGGCGGCAAACGCCTCGCGGACATTGGCGAAAACCGGGTGCAGCGGGCGACGGGCTGATTGGGCCCCGTATTCGCCGCGCTCGGCCGCGAGCTTTTTGGCGAGGCGCAGGCGTGGGCTTTGGGTAGCGTGTCCGGAGACGCCGTGCTTGTGGCTGCCCATACCGCCGCGGCCCTGCTGCATGCCGGCCTCGTCCAAACGCGCCGTGGCCTCTCAGCGCGGCTTGTCGCCCCAGACGACGTAGCGGTTGCGCCGCCGCGGCTCCAGCCCTTCCTCGACCATGCGCTGCACCTGCGCGTCGACGAGGTCGGTGAGCGGGTCGCTCGCGACATCGACGAGGCTGTGGGCGCGCAACAACGTCTCGATCTCCTCGCGCGGCCGGCCGCCGAGAAACGGCAGCCGGTCGCCAATCGCGTCGTATTCGGGGCTGGTGCGCGCGTTTTCCTGGCAGCCCGGCTGGGCGCCCGCAACCCGGTCGCTGCCGTCGAGCACCGCGCCGTCGACGATAACGAGCCGCGCGCCCGGCCGCAGCACGCGCAGCCAATCGTCGACCGCGGCTTCGGGGTGCGGCAGGGTCCACAAGACGTGCCGGCTGATCACCAGGTTGAAGCTCGCCGGCGCGAACGGCATCTGCTCGGCGTCGCCCTGCTCGAAGCGCACGGCGAAACCGAGTTCGGCTGCCTTGCGCTCGGCCCGCTCGATCATCGACGGGGCGAAATCGAGGCCGGTCACGCGATGCCCGCGCCCGGCGAGCTCGAGGCTGAGAAACCCGGTGCCGCACCCGACATCGAGCGCGTCCAACGCGCCGTGCCTCGGCAGGACAAGGCCAAAGATGCGGTCCCAGGCGGCGTGCTCGGCCGCGGTGCGGATGCTGTGGCCGAAATCCTCGTCGAAATGCGCCGCACGCCGGTCCCAGTGGGCGGCGACCTGCTGTTTGACCGGGTCGGAATGCAGTGACGACATTGGCGGTGTCCTTGTTCTTGCGACGCCCTCAGGTCAGTCCGGCGACCTCGGCGAGCGCCTCGACCTGCTCGAGGTAGCGCGAGACCGGGTTCAGCAAGAGGTGGTTGGCGCCCATTGCCACCAGTTCTTCGAGCCGCTCGCGAACTTGTTCCGGGGTGCCGTGGATGCCCGAGGCGTCGGTCCCCTCGGGATTGTGGTAGACCTCGGTGAACCAGCGGTGCAGCTCGGCGCGCGCCGCCTCGGGACGCTCGTCGACCGCCATGAACAGCCGTTTCGAGATCGGGAAGCTCGTCCGGTCGCGCCCGGCCTCGTCCAGCGCCGCGCGCAGGATCGGCACCGACTGGTTGAAGGCGGCGATGCTCGAGCCGCCCGAGCCCATCCAGCCGTCGGCCATAAAGCCGGCGCGCCGCACCGCATTCGGGTGCCCGACGCCAAACCAAATCGGCAACGGCTTTTGCACCGGCTTTGGCGTCATCGTGGCGCCCGCGAGCTGGTACATCCTTCCGTGAAAATCGACGCGCGGCTCGTTCCAGAGCGCCCGGATCAGCTCGACATCTTCGCGAAACCGCCGCACGCGGGCCTCGCGCGGGACCTGAAACTGCGCATAGTGATGCTCGCGGCCGAGCCCGACGCCGAGGATCGCCCGCCCGCCGCTCAAATAATCGAGGCAGGCCCATTGATGCGCGACCATGGCGGGGTGGTGTATCGGCAGCACGACCACCGACGCGCCGAGGCCGATCCTCGTCGTCACCGCCGCGGCATAGGTCAGCACCGCCACCGGGTCGAAGCAGAAGACATGGTCGAGGGTGTTCTCGGTCACCCACAGGTCGCGAAAGCCGAGCTTCTCCGCGCGTTGAGCAACCTGGCGCACCGCGTCGGGGCCGATCGCGTCGGGCGCGCGGTGAGGCAGCGAGACGCCCAGCGCGATTTTGTCTTTCAAGGCCATGGTCGCCGCCTCTCCGGGATGTATCCCGGGATCAATTGACAAACCTATTCACCGCGTCGCCCCCGAAAGAGGCTGCGTAGAAATTGACAACTTGAGGGCTCGTCATTCCGGGATACCCTTGGCGGGCCCAGAACCATGAAAACGGCGCCTTGCCGGTATTCCCACGGCCGTGTGCTTGGGTCCCGGGCTCGCGGGGAGTGCCCGCGCCCCGGAATGACGCCCCTCGGATTTCTTCACACGCTCTTTTCGGGTCGGGCGCTCAGACCTTTTCGATCAACTCCATCTGCGCGCCGTCCGGCGCCTCGATAAAGCACACCCGCCGGCCGTTGTTGGGCGGCATCTCTTCCAATATCTTCACGCCGTTCTGACGCATCTTGGCCAAAGTGCCGTCATAGTCTTCGGTGTCGACGGCAATATGCTCGATGCCGTAGCGCTGCTCGTGCTTTTGGCTCGCGATCAGCCCGGTGATGTTGAGCTGCAAGCCGTGCAGATCGAGACGAAAGCCGCGGCCCGGGATTTCCGCCTTCAAGGTGGCGCCGAAATTGTCGACGTAGAATTGCGCGGTCTCTTTGGGGTCGCGAGTTTTCACATGCACATGTTGTACGGACGCCATGATCGTGCTCCTTGTCGGTTGTCGCGTTCTCCGCGGTTTGTTGCTCGGCCGGCGACGCAGCGGCCCACGATATCGTGATCGGCGCGCGACGGCGAGCGTTTGTTGCCGCCGCAGGGAGCCCGCCGCCACCTTGTTCGGGCGCGGCTCCCGGGGTTCCAGGTTGACGCGCTCGGCCCTCGCGCGTAAAAGGCACGTTTCCCGAAAGTCGGCGCGAGCAGCATGGCGAACCACAAATCGGCGGAAAAGCGTATCCGCCAGACCGAGAAACGCACCGCGATCAACCGCTCCCGGGTCAGCCGGGTGCGCACCTTTGTCAAGAAGGTCGAGACCGCGATCGCCACCGGCGACAAGGCGGCGGCGCAAACCGCCTTTCAGCTCGCTCAGCCCGAGCTGCATCGCGCGATCACCAAGGGTGTGATGCACAGGAACACGGTGTCGCGCAAGCTGTCGCGGCTGGCGACGCGCATCAACGCGCTCTGACCCGTAGTCTCGCCCGGTTAGCGGCCTTCGGCGGCGGCTCGGCACCCGGCCATGCGCGCGCGGGTTGCCCCGGAAAACCGCGCCGTCATCGTCCCGTCCAAAAAAGTTTTTGCGTTCTCTTTTCGGACGCGTTGCCATCCTTTCGCCGGCCAAGTTAGTATTGCCGGATTGCGACGCAGTAAACACGTTGGCGCCCTGTAAAAGTTTGGCGGGGCGAAGCATCTCTTGTTTTGCTCAGGCTAAACAACAATAACCGCGTGCTCGGGAGGATCGATGTTGCCTGCAAAGGTCGACAGCGAAGCGCCGATTATTCACTGAATTGCGGGGTAATTTTTACCGGGATCAAACCGGGCGGTGCTGCCGTCCTAGTCGGGGGGATGTGGTGGTGGCAGAAGCAGGTCAAGGTAAGCCTATCGAAAACGCCGCGACGCAGCGCGAATGGCATCGTGTGCGCGGGCAGCTGAAAGAGGAAATCGGCGAAGTCGCCTATCGCAGCTGGCTCGAGCCGGTCAACATCCAGCACATCGACGGCGGCGAGGCGGTCATCGCCGCGCCGGCCCGCATGTACCGCGACTGGGTGGCCTCGAACTACGCGGACCGCATCCTGGCGCTGTGGCGCGCGGTGAACCATCAGGTCAAGCGGGTGTCGGTGGTGGTCGCAACGCCAAACGGCGGTGCGAGCGCCGGGCATCGCGCCGGCGAGGAGGAGATCCCACAAATGGCTGAGCCGGCGCTCGCGGCTGAACCCGCGCGCGGTGCGGAGAGTGGCGAGGACCGGCCGCCGGGGCTCGACACGCGGTTCACCTTCGAGAATTTTGTCGTCGGCAAGCCCAACGAGCTTGCCCACGCGGCGGCGCGACGGGTTGCCGAGGCGTGCGCCGGCCCGGTTCGCATGGTGCCGTTCAACCCGCTTTTTCTGTATGGCGGGGTGGGGCTCGGCAAAACCCACCTGATGCATGCCGTCGCCTGGCACGTGCACAAGCACGCCTGCGGCCGCAAGGTGATCTACCTGTCGGCCGAAAAATTCATGCATCAGTTCATCCGGGCCTTGCGCTACAAGTCTACGATGGACTTCAAGGAGGAATTCCGCTCGGTCGACTTGCTGATGATCGACGATGTTCAATTCATCAGCGGCAAGGAATCGACCCAGGAGGAGTTCTTCCACACCTTCAACGCGCTCGTCGACCAGAACCGGCAGATCGTGATCTCGGCCGACAAGTCGCCGTCCGACCTCGAGGGGATGGAGGAGCGGATGCGCTCCCGCCTCGGCTGGGGGCTGGTGGCCGATCTCCACCCGACGACCTACGAGCTGCGCCTCGGCATCCTGCAGTCGAAGGCCGAGCAGGCGAACATGCGCATCCCGCGCAAGGTTCTCGAGCTGTTGGCCCACAAGATCACGTCGAACGTGCGCGAACTGGAGGGGGCGCTGAACCGCATCGTCGCCAACATGCAGCTCGTCGGGCGCGACATCACCCTCGAAAGCGCCCAGGAGGAGCTGCACGACCTGCTGCGCTCGCGCGAGCGGCGGGTGACGATAGACGAGATCCAGCGCCGCGTCGCCGAGCATTTCAACGTGCGGTTCGCCGAAATGACCTCGGCGCGGCGCGCCCGCATCGTCGCCCGGCCGCGCCAGGTCGCGATGTACCTGTCAAAGCAGCTGACGAGCCGCTCGCTGCCCGAGATCGGGCGGAAGTTCGGCGGCCGCGACCACACGACGGTCATGCACGCGGTGCGCCGGATCGAGGAGTTGAAGGACACCGACCCGGTCCTCGCCGAGGATGTCGAGCTGCTCCGCCGCATGCTGCAGAGCTGAATGGGCAGGCGTCGTGCGCCGCCGCGACCCCGCCGCACCCTCGTCTCATCGGTGCGCGCCGTAGCGGATGCCGGGGCGCGGCTTTTGTGGTAGGATACGATCCCGTTCGCACACCTCAGCGCCCGTGCGACGGGGACGCCGGCCGGTCGTCCGGTCGGCGCCGCCGCCATCGCCAACCTGCGTGTCGCCATGAAGCTAACCATCGAACGGGTCGCTCTTCTGAAGGCTCTGGGGCATGTTCAAAGCGTCGTCGAACGGCGCAACACGATCCCGATTCTCTCGAACGTGCTGGTGCGCGCCGACGGCGCCGGGTCGGGGGGTGGCGGGCTCGCGCTGAGCGCGACCGACATGGACCTCGAAATTGTCGAGCGGGTGCCCGCCCGGATCGAGCGTGCGGGGCGCATCACCGCCCCGGCGCACACGCTCTACGACATCGTCCGCAAGCTCCCCGACGGCGCCCAGATCGAGGTCGAGGCGACCGGCGAGCGCAGCACAATGGTCCTGCGCTGCGGGCGCTCGACCTTCAGCCTCGCTTGCCTGCCGGCGGAGGACTACCCGGTCATGGCGAGCGGCGAGCTCGCGCATCACTTCACCTTGACGGCCGCCGAGCTGAAGAGCCTCGTCGACCGCACCCGTTTTGCAATCTCGACCGAAGAGACCCGGTATTACCTGAACGGGATCTATCTGCACGCAACCAAGAACGAGGAGGTGCCGGTGATCCGCGCCGTCGCGACCGACGGCCATCGCCTGGCCCGGGTCGAGATGGTGCTGCCCGAGGGTGCGGCCGGGATGCCGGGCGTGATCGTGCCGCGCAAGACCGTCATCGAGCTGCGCAAGCTGATCGACGAAAGCGACGACGATGTCCAGGTCGGGTTGAGCGAGACCAAAATCCGGTTTGCCGCCGGCGAGGCGGAGCTGACCTCGAAGCTGATCGACGGGACCTTTCCGGATTACGACCGGGTCATCCCGACCGGCAACGACAAGGTGCTCGAAATCAAGTGCAAGGACTTTGCCGACGCGGTCGACCGGGTGTCGACGATCTCGACCGAAAAGAGCCGGGCGGTCAAGCTCGCGGTCGCCCCGGGGTCGGGCGGCGGCAGCCTTGCGGTGTCGGCGACCAGCCCGGAAAACGGCACCGCGGTCGAGGAGCTCGAGGTGCGCTACCTCAGCGAGGCGATGGAGATCGGGTTCAATTCGCGATACCTGTTGGACATAGCCGCACAGATCGAGGGCGAAGGCGTGCAGTTCGTCATGTCCGACTCGGCCTCGCCGACCATCGTGCGCGACCGCGCCGACCCGAGCGCGCTTTACGTCCTGATGCCGATGCGGGTCTGAGCACCGCTTGGGCCGCGCGTCTTCGCGAGTGGATATCAGAGGCTCGCAACCCCATATAATACCCATGCTTACCGAGGCGCAGGAAGCCCGTTGGAGCCCCCGCGCCGCGGCGGCCGTGGCATCGGGCGGCGTCGCCGTCACCCGTCTGGCGCTGACCAATTTCCGCAATTACCGCGCGGCGAAGCTGGCGCTCGACCCCGGCGCGGTCGTGCTGACCGGCCCCAACGGCGCCGGCAAGACCAACCTGCTCGAAGCCATTTCATTGCTGGCGCCGGGGCGCGGGCTGCGCGGCGCCAGGCTCGGCGAAATCGACCGCCGGCCGGCAAATGACCGCGAAATCGCGCCCGCCGCGGCCGTCCGCGGCTGGGCGGTCGCCGCCACTGTCGCCACCCGGCGCGGCGCGGTGCGGATCGGGACCGGGCATGAGGCGGCCGAAGGCGAGCGCCGGGTGGTGCGGATCGACGGCGAGCCGATGCGCGGCCAGGCGGCGCTGGGCGAGCAGCTCGGCGTCGTCTGGCTGACCCCGCAGATGGACCGGCTGTTTGCCGAGGGCCCGGCGGTTCGGCGGCGGTTTCTCGACCGGCTGGTGCTGGCGCTCGATCCGGCGCACGCCGCCCGGGTCGGCGCCTACGAGCAGGCGTTGCGCGAGCGCGCGCGGCTGTTGCGCGCCGCCGTTGCCCACAACCGGCCGGCCGATCCTGGCTGGCTCGCGGCGCTCGAGGAGGTCATGGCGGCGCAGGGTGTCGCGGTCGCCGCCGCGCGCCGCGACGCGGTGCGGCGGCTCGACCGCGCCTGCGCCGAGGCCGCGGGCCCGTTCCCGCAGGCGCGGCTGGCGTTGTCCGGCAGCATCGAGGCGTGGCTCGACGAGATGCCCGCGCTCGCCGCCGAGGCGGCGTTCGCCGTGGCGCTCGCCGGCTCGCGGCGCGAGGACGCGGTTGCCGGCGGCGCCGCGATCGGGCCGCACCGGTCCGACCTCGCGGTCAGTCTGGCGGCGACCGGCGCCGCCGCCGAGCAGGCGTCGACCGGCGAGCAAAAGGCTCTGCTGGTCGCGATCGTGCTGGCTCACGCCGGTCTGCAGCGGGCACTGCGCGGCGACCCGCCGGTGCTGCTGCTCGACGAGGTCGCGGCACACCTCGACGCAAGCCGCCGCACAGCGCTGTTCGCGGCGCTCGCCGGGCTCGACAGTCAAATCTGGCTCACCGGCACCGATGACACGGTGTTCGCCCCACTGCGGCACCATGCCCGGTTCCTGTCGGTTCGCGACGGGGCCGTGGCGGGTTTCGCCTAATCCGAGAAAGCTCAACCACCAGGCATGGCAAACATTCAGACACCCGATCCGCGTTCGCCGGCCGGGGCCGCCTCCGGCGCCGCCCCGGCATCCGGCCCGCCGGCGGCCAACCCGGCGCTCGCCGGCAGCAACGGCGGGCACGGCGCGAACGGCGGCGACGGCATCGACGAAACCTACAACGAGCAGTCGATCGAGGTGCTGCGCGGGCTGGAAGCCGTGCGCAAGCGGCCCGGCATGTACATCGGCGACACCGACGACGGGTCCGGCCTGCACCACATGGTCTACGAGGTCGTCGACAACGCGATCGACGAGGCGCTCGCCGGCTATTGCGACACCGTCATCGTGACGTTGAACGCCGACGGCTCGGTCACGGTCAGCGACAACGGGCGCGGCATCCCGGTCGGCGTCCACGAGGAGGAGGGGGTCTCCGCCGCCGAGGTGATCATGACCCACCTGCACGCCGGCGGCAAATTCAACCAGAACGCGTACAAGGTCTCCGGCGGATTGCACGGCGTTGGCGTGTCGGTCGTCAACGGCCTGTCGAGCCGGCTCGACCTGCGCGTTTTTCGCGGCGGCTCGGAATGGTTCATTCGGTTTCGCGACGGCGCGCCCGAGGCGCCGCTCGCCGAGGTCGGCCCGGCGCCGCCCTGGCCCGAGGGGTCGGGCCGCCACGGCCCGGCGACCGGCACCGAGATCACCTTTCTGCCGAGCCCGCAAACCTTCACCAACATCGCGTTCGACTTTACGACCCTCGAGCACCGGCTGCGCGAGCTCGCCTTTTTGAACAGCGGCGTGACCCTTGTTCTGAATGATCTGCGGGGAGTCGAGCCGAAATCCGTCACCTTGCATTTCGAGGGCGGGCTCGAAGCCTTTGTCGGCTATCTCGACCGCTCCAAGCAGGTGTTGCACACGCCGCCGATCGCGATCCGCGGCGAGCGCGACGACATCCTGTTGGAAATCGCGATGGAGTGGACCGACAGCTACCACGAGACGATGCTGTGCTTTACCAACAACATCCCGCAGCGCGACGGCGGGACCCACCTCGCCGGCTTCCGCGCCGCGCTGACGCGGACCGTCAACGCCTACGCCAACGACAGCGGCATCGCCAAAAAGGAGAAGGTGGCGCTGACCGGCGAGGACATGCGCGAAGGGCTGACCTGTGTGCTCTCGGTCAAGGTGCCGGACCCGAAATTTTCCTCGCAGACCAAGGACAAGCTCGTTTCCTCGGAGGTGAGCCCGGCGGTCGGCGGCATCGCCACCGACAAGCTGACGCAATGGTTCGAGGAGCACCCGGCCGACGCCCGCAAGATCGTCGCCAAGGTCGTCGAGGCTGCGGCGGCGCGCGAGGCGGCGCGCAAGGCGCGCGACCTGACCCGGCGCAAGGGGCCGCTCGACGTCGCCAACCTGCCGGGCAAGCTCGCCGACTGCCAGGAGCGCGACCCGGCCAAGAGCGAGTTGTTCATCGTCGAGGGCGACAGCGCCGGCGGTTCGGCGAAGCAGGGCCGCGACCGCCGCTTTCAGGCGATCCTGCCGTTGAAGGGCAAGATCCTGAACGTCGAGCGCGCCCGCTTTGACAAGATGCTGGGCTCGGCCGAGATCGGCACCTTGATCGCAGCACTCGGCACCGGCATCGGCCCCGAGGATTTCGACGCCGGCAAGGCGCGCTATCACCGCATCATCATCATGACCGACGCCGATGTCGACGGCAGCCACATCCGCACCTTGCTGTTGACGTTTTTCTATCGGCAGATGGCGAGCCTGATCGACAAGGGGTTTCTTTACATCGCCCAGCCGCCGCTCTACCGCCTGCAGCGCGGCAACGCGAGGGCGGTCTACCTGAAGGACGACCCGGCGCTCGAGGCCTATTGCGTCGAGGCGGCGTTGCGCGACGCGGTGCTGACCCAGCATGACGGGGTCGAGCGCGCCGCGAACGATTTGCGCGCGCTGCTCGACGAAGCCCGCGGTCAGCGCCGCTCGCTGCAGGCGCTGATGCCCAAGGTCGGCAATATCGAGGTCGTCGAGCAGGCGGCGATCGCCGGCGCGTTGTCGGCCGACCTGCTGGCCGACGCGGGTGCGGCGCTTACCGCCGCCCGCCGCACCGCCGAGCGCCTAAATCGGCTGGGGCCGGAGGCCGAACGCACCTGGCACGGCGAGATCGTCGAGAGTGCGTCGGGTTCCGTCGAGGGGCTGGTGCTGGCGCGCACCCGGCAGGGGGTGGACGAGCGCCGGCTGATCGAAGCGGCCCTGTTGCGATCGAGCGAGGCGCGCCGGCTCGACGGCGAGCGCGAGGCCCTGCGCCAGACCTACGAGGGGCCGGGCAGCCTCGCGGCGCGCGACAAGACATGGCCGGTCAACGGGCCGTCGAGCCTCGTCGAGGCGGTCATGGAGCTGGGTCGGCGCGGCATCGAGGTGCAGCGCTACAAGGGGCTCGGCGAAATGAACCCCGACCAGCTGTGGGAGACCACCCTCGACCCCGAGGCCCGCGCATTGTTGCAGGTCAAGGTCAGCCACGCCGACCTCGCCGAGGAGACGTTCTCGACCCTGATGGGCGACCTCGTCGAGCCGCGCCGCGAGTTCATCCAGTCGAACGCGCTCTCGGTCGCCAATTTGGACGTGTAGCGGAGAACCCATTCCGACCCGCGGATCGGCATCCTGCCGCGAGGCTCTGTTTCAACGGCGTCAGCCGGTCGAACTCGCTCCCGATCGGTCGCAGCAATGTCGCCACGGCCTACGCCAGAGCCCGGAGTAACGCCCCGCCGTGCAAGTAGTCGAGCTGATCGGGTCCGCCGCATGACTACGCGAGGTGGTCAATGCCCGGTTGTACATGCTGACGACAGGCGGCCAATGGCGGCAGTTGCCGAAGGAAGTTCCACCGTTTTCGACGGTACAGCGGTTTTTCTACCGCGGGCGGGGACGACGGGTTGTTGCAGACGATCAATCGCGCGGCCCAACTGACGACTGCCTCGACAAGATGGGGCGGTGGTCAGTCCGGCAAGTCGAAAAACCGGCACCAGCCGTGGGGGCTGATGGGACCCGCGACGACCGCGCAGGCGGCGGGCGGGCGGAAGAGCGTGCAAGCGGCACAGCTGAGCCCGTTTTTCGGCCGGTCCTGATAGAGCGCGTCCGCCTGCGACGCCTTGTGCGCCGGTGCCGCGCGCGCCGCCCGCAGGCCGGCGAGCGCGCCGGACAGCGCGGTCAGCAGCAGGCTGCGCCGCGAGGGGCTGCGCGCACGGTCGAGCTTGCGAAATTGAACCGTGCGAAAGCGCATCGGGTAACAGGGTTCCGCCGGGAGGAGCCGCCGCCCATGACCGCGACCACGGTCGCGGCGACGGCGGGAGCCTCAGAGAATTACGAAGCGAGCCGCCAGCGCAGGGTTTCGCCGGCGCGAAACGGTACGACGCACAATTCGCCCTCGCCGATGCGCTCGGGGACGGTGAGCACCTCGCGGCGCAACGTCACCCGCTCCTCGTTTGGCGGCAGGCCGTAAAATTTCGGGCCGTTCAACGAGGCGAACGCCTCGAAGGCGGGGAGTGCCGCTTCCTCCTCGAACACCTCGGCGTAAAGCTCGAGCGCGCACATCGCGGTAAAGACGCCGGCGCAGCCGCACGCCGCCTCCTTCCCGGGTCGCGCGTGCGGGGCGCTGTCCGTGCCGAGAAAAAAGCGGCGGTCGCCAGAGGTCGCGGCCCGCCGCAACGCCTGGCGGTGCGTTTCGCGCTTGGCGATCGGCAGGCAATAGAGGTGCGGGCGCATACCCCCGGCGAAGAGGGCGTTCCGGTTGATCGTCAGGTGATGCGCGGTGACCGTGGCGGCGAGGTTGGCGCCCGCGGACCGGACGTAGTCGACCGCCTCCGTCGTGGTGATGTGCTCGAGCACGATCTTGAGCTCGGGCAGGCGGCGGCGCAGCGGGTCGAGCACCCGGTAGACAAACACCGCCTCGCGGTCGAAGATGTCGACCTCCGGATCGGTCACCTCGCCGTGGACCAAAAGCGGCATGCCGATCCCGGCCATGCGTTCAAGCACCTTTTGCACGCGGCGGATGTCGGCCACCCCCGAGGCCGAGTTGGTCGTCGCGTGCGCCGGGTACAGCTTGACCGCGGCGAAAACGCCCTCGGCAAAGCCATGCGCGACCTCCGCCGGGTCGGTCGCGTCGGTCAGATAGCAGGTCATCAGCGGCGTGAACCCCGCGCCTTTACCCCCTCTACCGGGCGGGGGAAGGTTAGGCAGCGCCGCCGTGATCCGTTCGCGGTAGGCGATCGCCGCCGCGACCGTGTCGACCGGCGGCACCAGGTTCGGCATCACGATTGCGCGAGCAAACTGTCGCGCGGTGTA
>DATMLF010000134.1:0-9743 GCA_035570595.1 Allostellaceae bacterium | reverse complement strand
AGCCTCGGGCGTCGACATCTACAACCTGCTGAAGTTCCAGCGCTCGAACCAGAACACCTGCATCACGCAGCGGCCGCTGGTCAAGGTTGGCGACCAGGTCAACGCCGGCGACATCATCGCCGACGGCCCGTCGACCGAGCTTGGCGAGCTGGCGCTCGGGCGCAACGTGTTGTGCGCGTTCATGCCGTGGAACGGCTACAATTTCGAGGACTCGATCCTGATCTCCGAGCGGATCGTGTCGGACGACGTGTTCACCTCGATCCACATCGAAGAGTTCGAGGTCATGGCGCGCGACACCAAGCTCGGCCAGGAGGAGATCACCCGCGACATCCCAAATGTCGGTGAGGAGGCGCTGAAAAACCTCGACGAGGCCGGCATCGTCTATATCGGCGCCGAGGTCAAGCCGGGCGACATCCTGGTCGGCAAGGTGACGCCGAAGGGCGAGTCGCCGATGACGCCCGAAGAGAAGCTGTTGCGCGCGATCTTTGGCGAGAAGGCGTCGGACGTGCGCGACACCTCGCTGCGGCTGCCGCCCGGCGTGTCGGGCACGATCGTCGAGGTGCGCGTGTTCTCGCGCCGCGGCGTCGACAAGGACGAGCGGGCGCTCGCGATCGAGCGCGCCGAGATCGAGCGGCTCGCCAAGGACCGCGACGACGAGCGCGCGATCCTCGAGCGCAGCTTTGCCGGGCGGCTGAAGGAGCTGCTGGTCGGGCAGACGGCGGTCGGCGGCCCGCGCGGCATGAAGTCCGGGGTCGAGATCACCGAGGCGGTGCTGGCCGAGTACCAGCCCTCGCTGTGGAAGCAGATCTCGCTGCGCGACGACGCCCGCATGGCCGATGTCGAGGCGCTGAAAAAGCAGCTCGACAACGCCGTCGCCGAGCTTGTCGCGCGCTTTGAGAACAAGGTCGAGAAGCTGCAGCGCGGCGACGAATTGCCGCCGGGCGTCATGAAGATGGTCAAGGTCTTTGTCGCGGTGAAGCGCAAGCTGCAGCCGGGCGACAAGATGGCGGGCCGGCACGGCAACAAGGGCGTCATCTCGCGCATCGTGCCGTGCGAGGACATGCCCTACCTCGAGGACGGCACCCCGGTCGACATCGTGCTGAACCCGCTCGGCGTGCCGAGCCGGATGAATGTCGGGCAGATCCTCGAAACCCATCTCGGCTGGGCCGCGGCCGGGCTCGGGCGGCGGATCGGCGAGGTGCTTGCCCAGCTTCGGCGCGGCGCCGGCAACGGCGACGGCGCCGAGCTGCGCCAGGTCCTCGGTGAGCTCTACCAGGGGCCGGAGGGTGCGGAGATCGCCCGTTTGGCGCCTGACGAGCTGGTCGAGCTTGCCCACAACCTCGAGCACGGCGTGCCGATGGCGAGCCCGGTGTTCGACGGTGCTAGCGAAGCCGACATCGTAGCGATGCTGGAACGCGCGGGGCTTGCCTCGTCGGGCCAGGTGACCCTGGTCGACGGCCGCACCGGCGAGCCGTTCGATCGCAAGGTGACGGTCGGCTACATCTACATGATGAAGCTGCACCACCTGGTCGACGACAAGATCCACGCCCGCTCGATCGGGCCGTACAGCCTCGTCACCCAGCAGCCGCTGGGCGGCAAGGCCCAGTTCGGCGGCCAGCGCTTTGGCGAGATGGAGGTGTGGGCGCTTGAGGCCTACGGCTCGGCATACACCTTGCAGGAGATGCTGACGGTCAAATCGGACGACGTTTCGGGCCGCACCAAGGTCTACGAGGCGATCGTCCGCGGCGACGACAATTTCGAGGCCGGCATTCCCGAATCCTTCAACGTTCTGGTCAAGGAGCTGCGCTCGCTCGGCCTCAACGTCGAACTCGAGCAACGCGACTTTTGACCACGATGACTTCACCTGCCGACAGCAGGAACGACAGGCGCCGCTTCAATTCCGTCGCTCCCGCCGAGCGGGGGCCCAGGGCAACCGAAAGGTTGACGCTGGATTCCTCGGTTCGCAGGAATGACGACAGCACCCAGAGGGGTCGTGCATGAACGAGTTGATGAACATCTTCGGGCAGGTCACCGGGACGCAGAGCTTTGACCAGATCCGCATCTCGATCGCCAGCCCGGAGCGCATCCGCTCCTGGTCCTACGGCGAGATCAAAAAGCCCGAGACGATCAACTACCGGACCTTCAAGCCCGAGCGCGACGGCTTGTTCTGCGCGCGCATCTTTGGGCCGATCAAGGACTACGAGTGCCTGTGCGGCAAATACAAGCGCATGAAGTACCGCGGCATCATCTGCGAGAAGTGCGGGGTCGAGGTCACTCTGTCCAAGGTGCGTCGCGACCGCATGGGCCATATCGAGCTGGCCTCTCCGGTTGCGCACATCTGGTTT
Organism: Allostellaceae bacterium; assembly: GCA_035570595.1. Taxonomy (GTDB): domain Bacteria; phylum Pseudomonadota; class Alphaproteobacteria; order ATCC43930; family CGMCC-115725; genus AP-15. Next base: position 7,398 of record DATMLF010000134.1, on the reverse strand, counting down.
CTGAAATCGCTGCCGAGCCGCATCGGCCTGTTGCTCGACATGACGCTCAAGGATCTCGAACGGGTGCTCTATTTCGAGAACTACGTCGTCATCGAGCCCGGCCTGACCCCCCTCAAGCAGCACCAGCTGTTGAGCGAAGAAGAATACCTGCAGGCCCAGGACGACTACGGCGACGACCAGTTTACCGCCTCGATCGGCGCCGAGGCGTTGCGCACGATGCTGTCGGCGATCGAGCTCACCGAGGAGCGCGACCAGCTGCGCATTGACGTGCGCGAAACCAGCTCCGAGGCGCGGCGCAAAAAGCTCGTCAAGCGGCTGAAGCTCGTCGAAGCCTTTATCGAGTCGAAAAGCCGGCCCGAATGGATGATCCTCGAGGTCGTCCCGGTCATCCCGCCCGAGCTGCGCCCGTTGGTGCCGCTCGATGGCGGACGCTTTGCGACTTCCGACCTCAACGACCTCTACCGCCGGGTCATCAACCGCAACAACCGGCTGAAGCGCCTCATTGAGCTGCGCGCCCCCGACATCATCGTGCGCAACGAAAAGCGCATGCTGCAGGAGGCGGTCGACGCGCTGTTCGACAACGGCCGGCGCGGCCGGATCATCACCGGCGCCAACAAGCGGCCGCTGAAGTCTCTGTCCGACATGCTGAAGGGCAAGCAGGGCCGCTTCCGCCAGAACCTGCTCGGCAAGCGGGTCGACTATTCCGGCCGTTCGGTGATCGTCGTCGGTCCCGAGCTGAAATTGCACCAGTGCGGGCTGCCCAAAAAGATGGCGCTCGAGCTGTTCAAGCCGTTCATCTATTCGAAGCTCGAGCTTTACGGCCTCGCCAGCACGATCAAGGCGGCCAAGCGCATGGTCGAGAAGGAGCGGCCCGAAGTCTGGGACATCCTCGAAGAGGTGATCCGCGAGCACCCGGTATTGCTGAACCGCGCGCCGACCCTGCACCGCCTCGGCATCCAGGCGTTCGAGCCGGTGCTGATCGAAGGCAAGGCGATCCAGCTGCACCCGCTCGTCTGCACCGCGTTCAACGCCGATTTCGACGGCGACCAGATGGCGGTGCACGTGCCGCTGTCGCTCGAGGCGCAGCTCGAGGCGCGGGTCTTGATGATGTCGACCAACAACATCCTCTCGCCCGCCAACGGCAAGCCGATCATCGTGCCGTCGCAGGACATCGTGCTCGGCCTCTATCACATCACGATGGAGCGCCCCGGCGAGAAGGGCGAAGGCATGGTGTTCAGCAGCATCGGCGAGATCGAGCAGGCGCTTGAATCAAAGTCGGCGTCGCTGCACGCCCGGGTCCAAGCGCGCTATCACACGGTCGGCGCCGACGGGCAGCCGATCGTCCGCCGCGTCGAGACCACGCCCGGGCGCATGCTGCTCAGCGAGATCCTGCCGCGCAACCCGGCGATCCCGTTTGACCTGATCAACACTCTCTTGACCAAGAAGGAGATCAGCAACGTCATCGACCAGGTCTATCGCCATGCCGGGCAGAAGGAGACCGTGATCTTCTGCGACCGGCTGATGACCTTGGGCTTTACCCAGGCGTGCCGGGCCGGCATCTCGTTCGGCAAGGACGACCTGATCATCCCCGACGCGAAGCGCGTGCTCGTCGCCGAGGCGCAGGACCAGGTCAAGCAGTACGAGCAGCAGTACCAGGACGGGCTGATCACCCAGGGCGAGAAATACAACAAGGTCGTCGACGTCTGGTCGCGCTGCACCGACAAGGTCGCCGAGGAGATGATGAAGATGATCCGCTCGGCCCCGGCGGGCGAGCCGATCAACCCGGTGTGGATGATGTCCGATTCGGGCGCCCGCGGCTCGGCGGCGCAGATCAAGCAACTGGCCGGGATGCGCGGCCTGATGGCCAAGCCGTCGGGCGAGATCATCGAGACGCCGATCATCTCGAACTTCAAGGAAGGGCTGACCGTGCTCGAATATTTCAATTCGACGCACGGGGCGCGCAAGGGCCTCGCCGACACCGCGCTCAAAACCGCGAACTCGGGCTATCTGACCCGCCGCCTCGTCGATGTCGCGCAGGACGCGATCATCACCGAGGAGGATTGCGGCACGACCCGCGGGCTGATGACGCGCGCCGTCGTCGACGGCGGCGAGGTCATAGCACCCTTGGCCGACCGCATCCTCGGGCGGACGGCCGCGGTCGACGTGCTCGACCCGCTGAGCGGCGAGGTCATTCTCGCGGCGGCCGATCTGATCGACGAGGACGCCGTCGACAAGATCGAGCGCGCCGGCATCGACATGGTTCAGATCCGCTCGGTCTTGACCTGCGAGTCGCGCATCGGGGTGTGCGGCAAATGCTACGGCCGCGACCTCGCGCGCGGGACGGTGGTCAACATCGGCGAGGCGGTCGGGGTCATCGCCGCGCAGTCGATCGACGAGCCCGGGACCCAATTGACGATGCGGACCTTCCACATTGGCGGTGCGGCACAGCGCGGCGCCGAGCAGTCCTCGATCGAGGCCGCGTTCGAGGCGACGGTCGAGGTCAAGAACCGCAACGTCGTGATGAACTCGTCGGGTGTGCCGGTGGTGATGGGCCGCAACCTCGAGATCGTGCTGCTCGACGAGGCCGGTCGCGAAAAGGCGCGCCACCGGCTGCCGTACGGCGCCCGGCTGCTCGCCGACGACGGTGCCCTGGTGCAGCGCGGCGAGCGGCTCGCCGAATGGGACCCCTATACGATCCCGATCATCACCGAAAAGGACGGGATCGCGCACTACGTCGACCTGATCGAGGGCCTCTCGATGCGCGAGGTCCTGGACGAGGCGACCGGGATTTCATCGAAGGTGGTCATCGACTGGAAGCAGCAGCCGCGGGGCAGCGAATTGCGGCCGCGGATCACCTTGCGCGACGACGCGGGCGAGGTGCTGCTGCTCGGCAACGGGCTCGAGGCGCGGTATTTCATGTCGGTCGACGCGATCCTGTCGGTCGAGAACGGCGCGCAGGTCAAGGCCGGCGACGTGCTCGCCCGCATCCCGCGCGAATCCTCGAAGACCCGCGACATCACCGGCGGCCTGCCGCGCGTCGCGGAGCTGTTCGAGGCGCGCAAGCCCAAGGATTTCGCGATCATCAGCGAGAGCGACGGGCGGGTCGAGTTCGGCAAGGACTACAAGACCAAGCGGCGCATCGTGGTCGTCCCGACCGAGGACGGCGGCGAGCCGGTCGAGTACCTGATCCCCAAGGGCAAGCACATCAGCGTGCAGGAGGGCGACTACGTCCTGAAGGGCGACCTTTTGATGGACGGCAACCGGGTCCCGCACGACATCCTGCGGATCCTCGGCGTCGAGGCGCTGGCGAGCTACCTCGTCAACGAGATCCAGGAGGTCTACCGGCTGCAGGGGGTGCGCATCAACGACAAGCACATCGAGGTGATCGTCCGCCAGATGCTGCAGAAGGTCGAGATCGAGGAGCCGGGCGAAACCACCCTACTCGCCGGCGAGCAGGTCGACCGCACCGAGTACGAGTACGAGAACGCCAAGGCCGAGCGCGAAGGGCTGCGCCCGGCGACGGCGCGTCCGGTCCTGCAAGGCATCACCAAGGCCAGCCTGCAGACCAACTCGTTTATCTCGGCGGCGTCGTTCCAGGAGACGACGCGGGTGTTGACCGAGGCCGCGGTATCCGGCCGGATCGACTCGCTGACCGGGCTCAAGGAGAATGTGATCGTCGGGCGGCTGATCCCGGCCGGCACCGGCAGCGTCATCGCCCGGCTGCGCGAGGTCGCGGCCGAGCGCGACCGCGAGCTTGCCGCAATCGCCGCGAACGCCGCCGACGAGGAAGCCGCCCGGCTTGTCGAGGCGGACAAGCGCGGCGCCGCCGACTGAGCCCGGCGATAGGGCCAATCGGAGGCGGACAACAAAACGGTGTGAGACCGAGGCGGCGGGCAATACCCGCCTCCTCGGTTGCGCTCTTGCCAGTATTTTGCGCCAAAGGCCTTGACCGGTGGCGCACCGGGCAACTATATCAGTGCTCCTTTTTGGGCTGGCCGTAGGAAGCCACCTAGACGCAGCCTAGCCGGTCGGTCGTGGCTCGGCGCTCTTGCGAGAGGGCGCGGCAATTTAAGCGGGAGTGGTGCTTCGCCGCCCCGGCGCGGATGACGCGTCGGGCGGTTAACGTGCTCGACAAGGGTGTGGTGCGATGCCGACGATAAACCAGCTGATCCGAAATCCGCGCCGGCCGCAGCTCGCGCGCGACAAGGTGCCGGCGATGGAGGCCTGCCCGCAAAAGCGTGGCGTGTGCACCAGGGTCTACACGACGACCCCGAAAAAGCCGAACTCGGCGTTGCGCAAGGTGGCGCGCGTGCGCCTGACCAACGGTTTCGAGGTCACGAGCTACATCCCGGGCGAGGGCCACAACCTGCAGGAGCACTCGGTCGTGCTGATCCGCGGCGGCCGCGTCAAGGATTTGCCGGGGGTGCGCTACCACATCATCCGCGGCACGCTCGACACCCAGGGCGTCAAGGACCGCCGCCAGCGCCGCTCGAAATACGGCGCGAAGCGTCCGAGATAGGAGAGGGCCATGTCGCGCCGCCGCGCCGCGGTCAAACGCGAGGTCTTGCCGGACGCCAAGTTCGGCGACCCGGTGCTGACCAAGTTCATGAACTGCCTGATGTACGAGGGCAAGAAGTCGGTCGCCGAGCACATCGTCTATGGCGCGCTCGACCGCATCGCCCGGCGCAGCGGGCAGGATCCGTTGCGCGCCTTTCACGACGCGCTGGCCAATGTGCGCCCGGCGGTCGAGGTGCGCTCCCGCCGGGTCGGCGGCGCCACCTACCAGGTGCCGGTCGAGGTTCGCCCCGACCGCAGCCAGGCCTTGGCGATCCGCTGGCTGATCGCGAGCTCGCGCGGGCGCGGCGAGAACACGATGGAAGAGCGGCTGTCGGGCGAATTGCTCGATGCCGCCAACAACCGCGGTGTCGCGGTCAAGCGACGGGAGGATACGCATCGGATGGCCGATGCGAACAAAGCCTTCTCGCATTACCGCTGGTAGCGGGGACGCTCGCCGGTTGGACCGCACAGGCCGTTCGAACCCATTCCTTTGATTGGGGCACCGCTTCGGGGCGGCGCCCCGGAGCTTTTTGATGGCACGCCAGACCCCGCTCGACCGCTACCGAAACATCGGCATCATGGCCCACATCGATGCCGGCAAGACCACCACGACCGAACGCATCCTCTATTACACCGGCCGCTCCTATAAGATCGGCGAGGTCCACGAGGGCACCGCCACGATGGACTGGATGGCGCAGGAGCAGGAACGCGGCATCACCATCACCTCGGCCGCGACGACCTGCTTTTGGGACGACCACCGGATCAACATCATCGACACGCCGGGCCACGTCGATTTTACGATCGAGGTCGAGCGCAGCCTGCGCGTGCTCGACGGCGCGGTCGCGGTGTTCGACTCGGTCGCCGGGGTCGAGCCGCAATCGGAGACGGTGTGGCGCCAAGCCGACAAATACGGCGTGCCGCGGATCTGCTTTGTCAACAAGATGGACCGGATCGGCGCCGACTACCCGCGCTGTGTGGCGATGATCGACGACCGGCTCGGCGCCCGCCCGCTGGTCGTGCAATTGCCGATCGGGGTCGAGAACGACTTTGTCGGCATTGTCGACCTCGTCGGGATGCGCGCGGTCAAATGGCGCGACGAGAACCTCGGCGCCGAATTCGACATCGTGGACATCCCGCCCGAGCTGATCGCCGAGGCGAAGGCGTTCCGCACCCGCCTCGTCGAAGCCGCGGTCGAGCAGGACGACGCCGCCCTCGAAGCCTATCTGGCGGGCGAGGAGCCCGACGAGCCGACCTTGCGGCATTGCATCCGCAAGGGCACGATCGGCGGCGCCTTTGTGCCGGTGCTGTGCGGCTCGGCCTTCAAGAACAAGGGCGTGCAGCCATTGCTCGACGCGGTCGTCGCCTATCTGCCGGCCCCGACCGACGTCGCGGCGATCAAGGGCGTCAAGATGGGCTCGAACGAGCCGGTCGAACGCCACTCCTCGGACGACGAGCCGTTTGCCGGGCTCGCCTTCAAGATCATGAGCGACCCGTTTGTCGGCTCGCTGACGTTTGTGCGCATCTACTCGGGCGTGGTGACGAGCGGCAGCCAGGTGCTGAACACGGTCAAGAACGGCCGCGAGCGCATCGGGCGCATGCTGGCGATGCACGCCAACCACCGCGAGGACATCAAGGAGGCGCGCGCCGGCGACATCGTGGCGCTCGCCGGGCTCAAAAACACGACGACCGGCGACACCCTCTCCGATCCCGCCGCGGCGGTGGTGCTGGAGCGGATGGAGTTCCCGGAGCCGGTCATCGAGATCGCGGTCGAGCCCAAGACCAAGTGCGACCAAGAAAAAATGGGGCAGGCGTTGGCGCGGCTCGCCACCGAGGATCCCTCGTTCCGGGTCACGGTCGACCACGAAAGCGGTCAGACGGTGATCAAGGGCATGGGCGAATTGCACCTCGAAATCATCGTCGACCGCATGAAGCGTGAGTTTAAGGTGGACGCCAATGTCGGGGCGCCGCAAGTCGCCTACCGCGAAACCGTCACCCGCCCGGCCGAGGTCGACTACATCCATAAAAAACAGACCGGCGGCGCCGGCCAGTTCGCGCGGGTCAAGCTGCGCTTCGAGCCGCTTGGGCCGGGGGAAGGCTTTCAGTTCGAGAATGACGTGGTCGGCGGCACGGTGCCCAAGGAATACGTGCCGGGCGTCGAAAAAGGGCTGCGCGCGTCGGCCGAGACCGGGGTGTTGGCCGGGTTTCCGGTGATCGACCTGAAGGCGACCTTGTTCGACGGCGCCTATCACGACGTCGATTCGAGCGTGCTCGCGTTTGAGATCGCCGCCCGCGCCGCTTTCAAGGAAGGCGTCATGAAGGCGGCGCCAAAATTGCTCGAGCCGATCATGCGGGTCGAGGTCGTCAGCCCCGACGAATATCTCGGCGACGTGATCGGCGATTTGAACAGCCGGCGCGGCCAGGTCACCGGGATGGACAGCCGCGGCAACGCCCGCGTCGTCGACGCGATGGTGCCGCTCGCCAACATGTTCGGCTATGTCAACACCTTGCGCTCGATGAGCCAGGGCCGGGCCCAATACACGATGCATTTCGACCATTACGAGCAGGTGCCGCAGGCGGTCGCGGACGAAGTCCGCGCCAAGATGGCCTGACCCCCGGCGGCGAAGCGATCAAGCGGAGAACAGGACGATGTCGAAGGCGAAGTTTCAGCGGACGAAGCCGCACTGCAACATTGGGACGATCGGGCATATCGACCACGGCAAGACGACGCTGACGGCGGCGATCACCAAGGTGTTGGCGGAGGGCGGCGGGGCGACGTTTGTGCCGTTTGACCAGATCGACAAGGCGCCGGAGGAGCGGGCGCGCGGGATCACGATCGCGACG
>DATMLF010000133.1:0-27234 GCA_035570595.1 Allostellaceae bacterium | reverse complement strand
GTCGCAGCCGGCGAGCCCGACAAGCGCATCGTAGCAGTGACCGCGCATCGACAATTCGACCGAGTCGGCGATGACCTCGCGGCTGACCAGAGACGATTTCATCCCCTCATGGCCCATCGCGATGCCGTCGGTGACGGTGATTGTGGTGAATTCGCGCGGCGTGCCGCCCGAGGCCGCGACCCCCTTTTTTGCCGCCTGCGCCTGGCGCGACAGCGAGATGTTGCACGGCGCCGACTCGTTCCAGGTCGTGGCAACGCCGACCAAGGGCTGGGCGATCTGCTCGTCGGTCAGCCCCATCGAATAAAGAAACGAGCGGTGCGGCGCCCGCTCGGGGCCGACCGTCACATGCCGGCTCGGCATGCGCGACTTGTCAAAACTGGGTCTGCGGGCGTCGTCCGGCATTTCAGCATCTCCCGTGTCGATGAGCGTCGGCGCGATCGGTTTCGGCGGCGGCCACCGTAGCGGCCGGGCCGGGGCCGATCAATGCCTCGGGACCGATGCCGAACCGGGGAGCGACGGCAATAAAGATGAAACATGCCGCCGCCAGGCAGACCACCCACGCGGTAATGACCCCGCGGAGCGCCGGATCGAGACTGGCGATGTGGCGCGGCATCGCCGGGCGCTATTCGGCAATCGCCAGTTCTGAGCGGACCAGAATGCCCGGTTATCGCGGCGATCGTCGGCGCGGTGCTGATCGAGGCGATCTACCGAGATGCTGACCTCCCCTTGCCGGCGCTCGACCAATCCGGCAAACCGTTTGTTGGCCGGCGGAAGATGCGGTAATTTGTCGAAAAATGACTATATTTTGAAGGCGGCGGATCTCCTCCGCGGCGGCGATCCGATCCCAGACAATCTCACCCGAACGAGCAGCCTTGGCCGTTTCCTCAGCAGCACCTCCCCCCTCCGCGCCCGACATCACCAGCGTAACGATCGAAGACGAGATGCGTCGCTCGTATCTCGATTACGCGATGAGCGTGATCGTCGCGCGCGCGCTCCCCGACGTGCGCGACGGCCTAAAGCCGGTCCACCGCCGCATCCTTTATTCGATGAAGGTCAACGGCAACGAGTGGAACCGCGCCTACCGCAAGTCGGCGCGCATCGTCGGCGACGTGATCGGCAAATACCATCCGCATGGCGAAGTCGCGATCTACGACGCGATGGTGCGCATGGCGCAGGATTTCGCGATGCGCCTGCCGTTGATCGACGGCCAGGGCAACTTTGGCTCGATGGACGGGGATTCGCCGGCCGCCTACCGGTACACCGAGGCGCGGCTCGCCCGCGTCGCCGACCATTTGCTGGACGACCTCGACAACGACACGGTCGATTTTCAGCCGAATTACGACGAGACCGAGCGCGAACCCAAGGTCCTGCCGGCCGGCTTCCCGAACCTGCTTGTCAACGGCGCCCAAGGGATTGCGGTCGGCATGGCGACCAACATCCCGCCACACAATCTGGGCGAGGTCATCGACGCCTGCTGCGCCTATCTCGACAATGGTGCCATCACCGTCGAAGAGCTGATGGAATACGTGCCGGCGCCGGATTTCCCGACCGGCGGGCTGATCCTCGGCCGCGCCGGCAGCCACGCCGCCTACAAGACCGGCCGCGGTGCCGTGATCCTGCGCGCGAAATCGCATGTCGAGGAGATCCGCAAGGACCGCGAGGCGTTGGTCTTCACCGAGATCCCCTATCAGGTCAACAAGGCGAAGCTGGTCGAGCGCATCGCCGAGATGGTGCGCGAAAAGCTGATCGAGGGCATCGCCGAATTGCGCGACGAGAGCGACCGCGACGGCGTGCGGGTCGTCGTCGAGCTGAAGCGCGACGCCGAGCCCGAGATCGTGCTGAACCAGCTCCACCGCCACACCGCGTTGCAGACGAGTTTTGGCGTCAACATGCTGGCGCTGAACGGCGGCCGGCCCGAGCTGCTGACCCTGCGCGATGTGGTCGCCGCGTTTGTCGCGTTCCGCGAGGAGGTGATCACCCGCCGCACCAGCTACCTGCTCGGCAAGGCGCGCGAGCGCGCCCATACTTTGTTGGGCCTGTTGATCGCGGTCGCCAACCTCGACGAGATTATCGCACTGATCCGGGCGGCACCCGACCCGGCGACGGCGCGCGCCGGCCTTGTCGGCCGGACCTGGCCGGCGGCCGACGTGGCGCCGCTGGTGGCGCTCGTCGGCGAGCCCGGCCGCGCAGTCGCCGAGGACGGCACGTACCGTCTGTCGGACGAGCAGGCGCGCGCGATCCTAGACTTGCGGCTGCAGCGCCTGACCGGGCTCGAGCGCGACAAGATCGCCGAGGAATTGCGCGGGCTGATCGCCGAGATCGGCGGCTATCTCGAAATCCTGCGCTCGCGGGCGCGGCTGATCGAGGTGCTGCGCGGCGAGTTGCTGGCGATCCGCGAGCGGTTCGCCACACCGCGGCGCACTCAGATCGAGGATGTCGAGTTCGAGGCCGACATCGAGGCATTGATCCAGCGCGAGGCGATGGTCGTCACGGTCAGCCACGCCGGCTATATCAAGCGGGTGCCGCTGTCGACCTACCGCGCGCAGCGCCGCGGCGGACGCGGCCGCGCCGGCATGGCGATCCGCGAGGAGGACTTCCTTAACGAGGTTTTTGTCGCCTCAACCCATGCGCCGGTGCTGTTCTTCACCTCGTCGGGCCGGGTCTACAAGCTCAAGGTGCACCGTCTGCCGCTCGGCACACCGCAGGCGCGCGGCCGGCCGATGGTCAACCTTTTGCCAAATCTCGTCCCTGGCGAGACAATCTCGACGGTCATGCCGTTGCCCGAGGACGAAGAGAGCTGGGCCGACCTGACGGTCATGTTCGCGACCGCCAACGGCTATGTCCGGCGCAACGCGCTGAGCGACTTCGGCGACGTGCGCGCCAACGGCAAGATCGCGATGAAGTTCGAGGGCGAGGACGCCGACGACCGGCTGATCGCGGTCGCCACCTGCACCGATGCGAACGACGTTCTGCTCGCCACCCGCAACGGCAAGGCGATCCGCTTCCCGGCCTCCGATGTCCGGGTGTTCGCCGGCCGTTCCTCGGTCGGGGTGCGCGGCATCCGGCTGCTCGGCGACGACCTGGTCATCTCGATGTCGATCCTGCGTCACGAGGAAGTCGCCCCCGACATCCGCGACGCCTATCTCAGTCTGGCTTCGCGGCGCCGGCGCGAGACCGGGGAGGAAGCCGACGCCGCATCGGAGCCGCCGCCCGAACCCGAAGAAGCCGAAACCGAGGCTGAAACCGAGGGCGGCTCGATAACGGATGAAACTTACGCCGATTTGGCGCAGCGCGAGGAATGTGTGCTGAGCGTGACCGAAAAGGGGTTTGGGGTCCGCACCTCCGCTTACGACTACCGCATCACCGGCCGGGGCGGGCAGGGCATCGACAACATGGACCTGCGCCGGCGCGACGACGCCGTCGTCGCCGTATTCCCGGTCGGCGGCAACGACCAGATCATGCTGGTGACCGATGGCGGGATGGTGATCCGCTGCCCGGTGCACGACATCCGCATCGCCCGCCGGCGCAGCCAGGGGGTTGTGATCTTCAAGGTCGGCGACGGCGAACGGGTTGTCTCGGTCGCCCGCCTGCCGGACGACAGCGCCGAAAACGGCGATGCCGCCGATGACGCGGCCGACGACGGACCAGCCAACGAGGGTCGACAGACCGATACGGGGGACCAATGACCGAGCCGCGCGTCGGGATCTACCCCGGCACCTTCGATCCGATCACCAACGGCCACTCGGACATCATCCGGCGTGCGGCAAAGCTCGTCGACCGGCTGGTCATCGGCGTCGCGCGCAACGACGGCAAGGGGCCGCTGTTCGCCACCGACGAGCGGGTCGAGATCGTCCGCGACGAGGTGGCGCACCTCGAAAACGGCGACGCCGAGCGGATCGAGGTGCGCGCTTTTGACAGCCTCTTGATGAATTTCGCGCAGTCGGTCGGCGCCAAGGTCATCATCCGAGGTCTGCGCGCGGTCTCCGATTTCGAATACGAGTTCCAAATGGCGGGCATGAACGCCCGGCTGAACCCGGACATCGAAACCGTCTTTTTGATGGCGTCCGACCGCTACCAGTTTATTTCATCGCGCTTTGTCAAGGAAATTGGCGCGCTCGGCGGCGATGTCGCGCATTTTGTCAGCCCGCGCGTCGCCGAGCGTCTGCTCGAGCGCTTTGCCAACGGGCGGCACCGACCACGCCGCCGCGCCGCTGCCGGGTAATCCGAAAGACGCCTTGTCGGCACCGCCGCCAAGGGCCGCCGGGCGGCGGGCACCGCAACGGAAACGCGCGATTTAGCCTCGATTCGCGTGCGCGGACGTGTCTATTATCAAGTCGGCGTGTCGGCTCGCGGACGCGCTCTTGCAACTCGTGAAACAACGTCAGGTGAAGAGCATTCGTGATGGCCGTGCCCGGGAGACAGGGACTTTACGATCCGCGCAACGAGCATGACTCCTGCGGCGTTGGTTTCGTCGCCAACATCAAAGGTCGAAAATCGCACGACATCATCGAGCGCGGTCTACAGATCCTGGTCAACCTCGACCACCGCGGCGCCGTCGGCGCCGACCCGCTGGTTGGCGACGGCGCCGGCTGCCTAATCCAAATGCCGGACGGGCTGCTGCGCGACTGGGCCGAGGCGGAGGGGCTCCGCCTGCCCGCGCCGGGCCGCTACGCGGTCGCGATGTGCTTTTTGCCGCGCGACGAAAGCGCGCGCGATTTCGCGGTCCGCCATGTCGAGCATTTTATCCGGTTCGAGGGGCAGTCCTTGGTCGGCTGGCGCGACGTGCCGATCGACACGACCGGCCTCGGCGAGCGCGTCGTCGAGACGATGCCGACAATCCGCCAGGCGATCGTCGCCGCCGACCCGGCGCTTCCCGACCAGGACGCTTTCGAGCGCAAGATCCTGACGATCCGCAAGCAGGCGCTGAACAGCGTCGTGACGCTCGCCGTGCAACACGATCTGCCGGGTCTGCCCGAGCTTTACATGCCGTCGTTCTCGACGCGCACCCTGGTCTACAAGGGCCTGCTGCTGGCCCCGCAGGTCGGCCGTTTCTACAAGGATTTGCGCAATCCCTTGACGGTGTCGGCGCTGGCGCTCGTCCACCAGCGGTTTTCGACCAACACCTTCCCGTCGTGGCGGTTGGCGCACCCCTACCGCTTTTTGTGCCACAACGGCGAGATCAACACGGTCCGCGGCAACGTCAATTGGATGCATGCCCGCCGCCAGGCGATGACCTCGGAATTGCTGGGCGCCGACCTCGCCAAGATGGTGCCGCTGATCGGGGCCGGTCAGTCGGACACCGCGTGCATCGACAATGCGCTCGAGCTGCTCGTTATCGGCGGTGGCTACTCGCTGGCGCACGCGATGATGATGTTGATCCCCGAGGCGTGGGCCGGCGACCCGCTGATGGACCCGCAACGGCGCGCCTTTTACGAATACCACGCGGCATTGATGGAGCCGTGGGACGGGCCGGCGGCGATCGCCTTCACCGACGGCCGCCAGATCGGTGCCACCTTGGATCGCAACGGGCTGCGCCCGGCGCGCTATGTGATCACCGAAGACGACCAGCTGATCATGGCGTCGGAGGCCGGCGTCTTGCCGGTGCCGGAGGAGCGCATCCGGCGCAAGTGGCGGCTGCAGCCGGGAAAGATGCTGCTGATCGACTTCGAGGAAGGCCGCATCATCGACGACGACGAGATCAAGCGCACGCTCGCCGCCGAGCACCCTTACGACGCTTGGCTCGAGGCCACCCAGTTCAAGCTTTCCGAGCTGCCCGATGTCTCGGAGGGAAACCGGGAAGAGTATTTTCGAGCGGTGGTGCCCGCGCTGCCCAACGACCCGACCACGCACCTCAATCAGCAGCAGGCGTTTGGCTATACCCAAGAAGACATCCAGTTCTTCCTGGAGCCGATGGCGCGCGACGCCGACGACCCGGTCGGCTCGATGGGCACCGACACCCCGCTGGCGGCGCTCTCGACCAAGCCAAAGCTGCTCTACAACTATTTCAAGCAGAATTTCGCGCAGGTCACCAACCCGCCGATCGACCCGATCCGCGAAGAGCTGGTGATGTCCCTGGTGTCGATGATCGGGCCGCGGCCCAACCTATTGGGCCACGAAGCCGGCACGCATCATCGGCTCGAGGTCGCGCAGCCGATCCTGACCGACGGCGACCTGCAAAAGATCCACGCGATCGAAACATTGGTGCCGGCGTTCCGCACGGACACCCTGGACGCAACCTGGCCGGCGGAAGAGGGGGCAGACGGCATGATGCCGGCGCTCGACCGGTTGTGCCGGGAGGCGACCGCGGCGGTCGAGGCGGGGCACAACATCCTGATCCTGTCCGACCGCGCGACCTCCGCCGAACGCGTGCCGATCCCGGCGCTGCTCGCCACCTCGGCCGTCCACCACCACCTGATCCGGCAGGGGCTGCGAACCTTGACCGGGATCGTCGTCGAGACCGGCGAGGCGCGCGAAGTCCACCATTTCTGCGCGCTTGCCGGCTACGGGGCCGAGGCGGTCAACCCCTATCTCGCGTTTGCCACGCTCGAGCAGATCCGGACCGAAAACGACCTGCCGCTCAGCGCCGCGGCGGTGCAAAAGAATTACTTGAAGGCGGTCGGCAAGGGCATTCTGAAGGTCATGTCCAAGATGGGCATCTCGACCTATCAGTCCTATTGCGGGGCGCAGATCTTTGACGCGGTCGGGCTCGCCAGCGATTTTGTCGAGAAATACTTCACCGGTACGGCGACGACGATCGAAGGGGTCGGCCTGCGCGAGGTCGCGCGCGAGGCGGTCGAGCGGCATCGCCATGCCTACGGCGACAACCCCGTCTATCACGACATGCTCGATGTCGGGGGTGACTACGCGTTCCGCCTGCGCGGCGAAGACCACGCCTGGACGCCGCAATCGGTGGCGCGGCTGCAGCACGCGGCGCGCGGCAACTCGCCCGACGAGTACCGCGCCTTCGCGGCGACGGTCAACGACCAGAGCGAGCGGTTGCTGACGATCCGTGGGCTGATGACGTTGAAGCCGGCGGCCTCGCCTGTCCCGCTCGACGAGGTCGAGCCGGCGAGCGAGATCGTCAAGCGCTTCGCGACCGGGGCGATGAGCTTTGGCTCGATCAGCCGCGAGGCGCATACCACCCTCGCGATCGCGATGAACCGCATCGGCGGCAAGTCCAATACCGGCGAGGGCGGCGAGGAGGCGAGCCGGTTCACGCCGCTCGAAAACGGCGACTCGATGCGCTCGGCGATCAAGCAGGTCGCCTCCGGCCGGTTTGGCGTCACCGCCGAGTACCTGGTCAACGCCGACGATTTGCAGATCAAGATGGCGCAGGGTGCGAAGCCCGGCGAGGGCGGGCAATTGCCGGGCCGCAAGGTCGACAAGAACATCGCCCGGGTGCGCTACTCGACCCCGGGCGTTGGACTGATCTCGCCGCCGCCACACCACGACATCTACTCGATCGAGGATTTGGCGCAGCTGATCCACGATCTGAAAAACGTCAATCCGCGGGCACGCATCTCGGTCAAGCTCGTCTCCGAGGTCGGCGTCGGCACGGTCGCCGCCGGCGTCTCGAAAGCGCGCGCCGACCATGTGACGATCGCCGGTTTCGAGGGCGGCACCGGGGCGAGCCCGCTGACCTCGTTGACCCATGCCGGCTCGCCTTGGGAGATCGGGCTTGCCGAGACCCAGCAGACCCTGGTGCTGAACGGGCTCAGGGGGCGCATCGCGGTGCAGGTCGACGGCGGCCTGCGCACCGGCCGCGACGTTGTCGTGGGTGCCATGCTCGGCGCCGACGAGTTCGGCTTTGCGACGGCACCGCTGATTGCCGCCGGCTGCATCATGATGCGCAAATGCCATCTGAACACCTGCCCGGTTGGGATCGCGACGCAGGATCCGGTGTTGCGCGCGCGCTTTACCGGCCAGCCCGAGCACGTGATCAACTATTTCTTCTTTGTCGCCGAGGAAGTGCGCGAGCTGATGGCCGAGCTCGGCTTTTGCCGCTTCGAGGAGATGATCGGCCGGGTCGACCGGCTCGACATGGTCCGTGCGATCGAGCACTGGAAAGCGAAGGGCGTCGACCTGTCGCGTATCTTGCATTCGGTGGCACCCAAGCCCGGGGTGGCGATCCACAATTGCGAGCGCCAGCAGCACCACCTCGACAAGGCGCTCGACAACGAGTTGATCGCCGCGGCGCAAGCGGCACTCGACGCGCGCGAGCCGGTGCGCATCGAATGCCCGATCCGCAATGTCCACCGCACCGTCGGTGCGATGTTGTCGGGCGAGGTGGCCCGGCGCTACGGCCACGCCGGGCTGCCGCAGGATACGATCTGGGCGAGCTTTCACGGCAATGCCGGGCAGAGCTTTGGCGCGTTTCTGGCGCGCGGCGTAACATTAGAACTGTTCGGCGACGCCAACGACTATGTCGGCAAGGGGCTGTCGGGCGGACGGCTGATCGTGCGCCAGCCGCCCGAAGCGACCCGCGAGCCGACCGAGAACATCATCATCGGCAATACCGTCCTTTATGGCGCCATCGCCGGCGAGGCCTATTTCGAGGGGGTTGCAGGCGAACGCTTCGCGGTGCGCAACTCGGGTGCGGTCGCGGTCGTCGAGGGCACCGGCGACCACGGCTGCGAATACATGACGGGCGGGGTCGTCGTCGTGCTCGGCGACACTGGCCGCAATTTCGCCGCGGGCATGTCGGGTGGTGTTGCTTACGTGTGGGACCCGAAAGGCCAGTTTGGCGACTTGTGCAATCCCGCCGGTGTCGACCTCGAGGCGATCGCGGCTCCCGAACCCGACGAGGCCGACGATCCCGACCGGCCGCACCAGCGTTCGCCAAGCGTCGACGACGCCGGGATGGGCGATTTGTTGCGTTTTGACGCGGCCCGGCTGCGCATCGTCCTGGAGCGCCACCATCTGATGACGGGCAGCGCGCGGGCGCGGATGCTGCTCGAGGGCTGGGACGAGGCACTCGCCGCGTTTCTCAAGGTGATGCCCAAGGACTACCGCCGCGCCCTCCTCGAGCTCGCCGCCGATCGGCAAACCGCCCACACGGAAGCCGCCGAATGACGGCGGCACTCGCGCCTTGTTGGTCCCCACCATTTGATGTCACGTCATGGCCGGACTTGTTCCGGCCATTCACGGCTGGCGGTCCCCGCTGCTCCGTGGATACCCGGGACAAGCCCGGGCATGACGAATGTACAGGTGCCGCGCGGAGGTCTGATCGAGGAAGCGGCCGTCATGGGTAGGCCGACCGGCTTTCTCGAAATCGGCCGCCGCGACCGGCCGTACGACAAGCCGGACATCCGCCGCCGCAGCTGGAACGAGTTTGTCAAGCCGCTGGCCGGGCCCGAAACCCGCAAGCAGGCGGCGCGCTGCATGGATTGCGGCATCCCGTTCTGCCATGACGGCTGCCCGGTCAACAATCTGATCCCGACCTGGAACGACCTCGTCTACCGCGACCGGTGGCGGGCGGCGCTCAAGACCCTGCATTCGACCAACAATTTTCCCGAATTCACCGGCCGCGTCTGCCCGGCGCCGTGCGAAGCGGCGTGCACCCTCAACATCGACGACAACCCGGTCACGATCAAAACCATCGAATGCGCGATCGTCGACCGCGGCTGGCAGGAGGGCTGGATCGAGCCGTTGCCGCCGGCAGTGCTGTCGGGAAAAACGGTTGCCGTGGTCGGCTCGGGGCCGGCCGGGCTTGCCTGCGCCCAGCAGCTGGCGCGCGCCGGTCACATCGTCACGGTGTTTGAAAAATCCGACCGCATCGGCGGGTTGCTGCGCTACGGCATCCCCGATTTCAAGATGGAGAAGGCGCTGATCGACCGCCGCGTCGACCAGATGACGGCGGAAGGGGTGGTTTTTCGCACCAAAACCGAAGTCGGCATTAATGTCCCGATAAACGCGTTGCTCGACGAGTTCGACGCGGTGGCAATGACCGGCGGCGCCGAGATGGCGCGCGACCTCGAATTGCCGGGACGCGAACTCGACGGCATCCATTTCGCGATGGATTACCTGCCGCAGCAAAACAAGCGCAACGCCGGCGACGACGAAGCTCGCGCCGCCCCCAATGGCACAATCACCGCGGAGGGCCGCCACGTCGTCGTGATCGGCGGCGGCGACACCGGCTCGGACTGCATCGGCACGGCCGTGCGGCAGCGCGCGGCCTCGATCACGCAGCTCGAGATATTGCCGCGGCCGCCCGAGCGCGAGAACAAGGCGTTGACCTGGCCCGACTGGCCGCTGAAATTGCGCACCTCGTCGTCGCAGGAGGAAGGCTGCGAGCGCGACTGGGCGGTGCTGACCAAAAGGGCAGTAGGCAAGAACGGCCGCGTGGCGGCGCTCGAATGCGTGCGCGTCGACTGGGTCAAGGGCGCTGACGGGCGCTTTGCAATGCACGATGTCCCAGACAGCAGCTTTACCCTGAAGACCGATCTCGTGCTCTTGGCAATGGGTTTTGTCGGACCCGTAAAGAGCGGCATGATCGAGCAGTCCGGCGCGGCATTGGACGCGCGCGGCAATGTCCACGCCAATACCGTCGACTATCGGACCTCGGTGCCAAAGCTGTTTGCCGCCGGCGACATGCGGCGCGGCCAGTCGCTGGTGGTCTGGGCGATCCGCGAAGGCCGCCAATGCGCCCGCGCCATCGACGAATTCCTGATGGGCGCAAGCTTGCTGCCGCGTTGAACGCACTCGGAGAACGCGGGATTTGGGGCTTTAGGCAGAGACGGCGCTCAAGTGCCCGCGAGCGGCGTAGTCGAGGATTTGACGATCTTGCGTCATCAGAGTCGCCCCCGTGACTCTTGCCGTGGCCACGATCATCCGGTCGGCAGGATCCGGATGAAACCGATCTGGAAGATCCCAGCTCGCCACTGCGACTTCTGCGGTTAGAGGCTCCACGGCCACAAAGGAGCCGACGACCGCCTGTTCGATCCACTGAATGGTCGGCCTGCCGAGGGTAATCCGATTGCGGGACGCCAGCAGCGCAATCTCCCAGAGGGTTATCGCCGCTATTCGCAAATGACCGGCGGAAGCTGCTCCGACAATCGTCCTCCGGGCCACCGCAGATAACCCACCGGTCCCGAGCACCAACCAAAGCCAGACGTGCGTGTCCAGCAGGAGCGGCCGCGGCTCAGATGTTTTCGGCATCTCCGGTCCATTCCACATCGTCGATCGGACTGATGATGTCGCCGCAAATCTTAGCGGTTCCAGCCATGCATCCAAACGGGTCCCTGGGCGTGGTATCCACTGGGACCATCTTCGCGACCGGCTTGCCCCGCTTGGTGATGACGATCGATGTTCGTCGCTGAGCGACCTCGTCCATCAAGCGCAGGCAATTTGCTTTGAAGTTGGCCGCGGACACCCGAGTTTCGTTGACCACGACGGACGACCATGGTTAGGATAAGATGACTATATAGGTGCCGCGGGCCGACCGCGCAAGACGCGCGCAACTATGTTATGATCGAGCCCGCAAAATGGGAGGAAGGTCATGGGCGAAGTTCTCGGCGTCGGGGTCACGCATTTTCCGGGATTGATGCTGCCCGACGCGTATATGAGCAGCTTTTTGACGCGCACGCTCAACAGCGAACGCATTCCGGCGGAGCTGAAAGACCCGAAAAGCTGGCCCGAGCCGCTGCAGCGCGAGCTTGCCGCGAACGTGAACGGTGCGGCGGCGGCCGAGCACCGCCGCCGCCTGGTCGGCGGCTTTCGCGAGGTCCGCAAGGCGCTCGACGCCTTCGCCCCCGACTTCGTGCTGATCTGGGGCGACGACCAATACGAGAATTTCCGGGAGGACGGGGTCCCGTCATTCTGCGTGTTCGCACTCGACGCGGTCGACTGCCGGCCGTTTGCGCGCCCGGGCCGCGCCGAGCTTGGCAACGCCTGGGGCTTGCCGTCCGACACCGTGGTCCCCGTCAAGGGGCACCGCACCGCCGCGAGTTGGCTCGCCGCGTCGCTGATCAAGGCCGATTACGACGTCAGCTACGCGTACAAGATGCGCCACGAGCTGGGCTTGCCGCACGCGTTTATCAACACGATCCTCTATCTCGACCACGACCGGCAGGGGTTCCCCTATCCGGTGGTGCCGTTTCACGTCAATTGCTACGGCTCCTCGGTCATCGCCAAGCGTGGCTCGAGCGCGCATCTGACCGGCGAAGCCGACCCCGACGCGGTCGATCCGCCCGGCCCCAACCCGAGCCGCTGCTTCGATGTCGGCGGCGCGGTCGCGCGCGCCTTGGCCGACAGCCCGTGGCGGGTGGCGCTCGTCGCGTCGTCGAGCTGGTCGCACGCGTTTTTGACCGCCAAGCACCACTGGATCTACCCTGATGTCGACAGCGACCGGGCGCGCTTCGACGAGCTTGCCTCGGGCAATTACGCGCGCTGGCGCAATCTTTCGACCGAGCAGGTCGAGGATGCCGGCCAGCAGGAATTCCTGAACTGGGTGTGTCTCGCCGGTGCGATGGCGGAACTCGGCCGCAAACCCGAGATCGTCGACTACGTCGAGTCCTATCTCTTCAACTCGGACAAGTGCTTCGCCCTGTTCCGGCCGTAGCCCGAGGAAATCTCGGCTTCCTCAGACGCCGGTCCGGGTTCACGGGCAGCGCTCATGAGCCATGGGCTGGCACGCTGGATGGCCGGCAAGTCGTGCGCGCGGTCCGACGCGTGTGCGCATGTCGACATATCGACGCATGCGCGTATGTCAAGATTTATGCAAAACCTCGACAGTGAGATGAGACAGCGACCTGAAGCGGGCGAGCCGGGCGCGGTAATAGTCCGCCTCCCGCGCTTGCGTCGTTATAACCGAAATAATTGCCCCCAGATGCCCCGGCCCCAGGCGCCAGAGATGGAGATCGGCGAGCTGGTCGCCATTTAGCTCAACGGCTTGACGAATGCCCCGCGTCACCTCCCGGTCAGGGGTCATGTCGAGCAGGATAGCGCCGGTGTCGCGGATCAATCCGTAGGACCAGCTGGCAATGACGCAGGCACCGACGAACCCCGCAAGGGGGTCCATCCAGAGCCAACCAAACAGGCGGGCGAGCACCAGGCCCACAATGACGAGGAAGGACACCGCAGCATCCGCCACCACATGGATGATGGCTGCGCGGATATTGTTGTCCCGGTCCGCCGCGCCGTGAGCGTGATGCTCGTGCTCATCGAAGATCACCACATGCTCGCCATCCTCAAGACGGACATGGGCCGTGAAATCATGCGGCTCCGGGATTTCGTCGGCTGATTCCAGATAGCCTTCGCGCTCCAGCATCGGGAAACGTTGTCGTGCGCCGTCCGGGCGTTCCGTCTCAAGGCTGACGGCTCGCGTTGGCGCGCCTCCTTCAAAGCGAATCCGGAAGCGGGGCGGCACGCCGTCCTCATGAATCTCCAGCCAGAGAACACCGTCGCTCAAGGCGATGGTGTGAGCCTCCTCGTGATGGTCGTGGCCCTCGTGCCCGGGCTGGTGCCCATGTACGTGTCCATGGTGATGATGACCGCCGCTCAGGAGCCAGACGCTTGCGACATTCACCGCCAGGCCAAGGCAGGCAATGGGGATGGCCTCTGCAAAGTGGATCGGCACCGGAGAGATGAAGCGGCTGACCGCTTCATAGCCGATCAGCAGGGCGATCATTGCGAGCACAATGGCGCTGCTGAAACCCGCGAGATCGCCGAGCTTGCCGGTTCCGAAGGTAAACCGGTCATCGACCGCATGCTTACGGGCGTAGTTGTAGGCCAGGGCAGCCAGCAGCAAAGCGCCAGCGTGCGTGCTCATATGCATGCCATCGGCCACCAGAGCGATGGAACCGAACATGATGCCGCCGACAATTTCGAGCAGCATCATGCAGCCGCAGAGCGCGATGACGCCCCATGTCCTGCGCTCGTTGGCCTCGTGGTCTTCGCCTAGAAAGACGTGGTTGTGTCTGACCGGGAAAGCGGGGATTGCCGTTTCGGTCATCGGGGCCTCATCTCAGGTAGGTGCGCACGACATCGAGCAGTTGCTCCGCCGCTTCGGTGTCTAAAGCCCCCGGATGTTGCTCGGCGTCGACCAGATGCGTGCGCACATGATCCTCGACCACCTCGGCCATTAATCCGGCCATGGCCCCTCGCGCTCCGGCGATGAGATGCATGACCTGTTCGCAGCCAGCCTCACCGTCGAGGGCGCGCTCAATGGCTTCGACTTGACCCTTAAGGCGGCGCACCCGCGCCAGCAGCTTGCGTTTTTCGCGGACGGTGTGTGTCATCCCTCCCGTATAGCCAATCCCCCTATCCTATACAAGGCATGGGGGGATAGCAGGGATGATGCCTGTGTGCAGAAATCAAGACGTATGACTGCACGCACGACTGTCCGTCTGCCCCGGGGATCTTCTCGGTGAGCCGCACGGTCGCGTCGTCGAGCCCGGCGACCGCCATTGGGATATTTTCCGCCGCCTGAACGAGCGCTGTTCCGAGGCGCTGGGAAGGGCGGCCGGGATGACGTAGCCTCTCCGCTGTTACGAAACAGGGAGGGTGCGATGGCGCAAGCCCAGCCGCGTCTGTTGATCAAGAACGGGACGTTGGTCGACGGGTCGGGACGCGACCCGGTGCCGAACACGCTGATCGCGGTCGAGGGCAACCGGGTCACTCGTGTCGGCCGCGCCGACGGCGCGATGCGGCCGGAAAGCCCGGACGACCGGGTTGTCGATGCCGCGGGCAAGTTCATCCTGCCCGGGCTGATCGACGCGCATTGCCACATCTCGTTGCATCAGGGCGCCGTGCCGGGCATCAGGTACACCTCGAGCGCCGAGTTCTGCACCTTGTGGGCGGCCCGCGCGATCGGCCGGGTGCTGCGCGCCGGGGTCACCGGCATTGCCGTGCCCGGCGGCAAGTGGTTCACCGATGTGACGGTCCGCGACGCCGTCGCCGGCGGGCTGCTGGAGGGGCCGCGGATGGTCGTCGCGAGCCGCGCGCTCAGCAATTACGGCGGCATCTTCGACCCCGACCCCTATCCCGCCTGGGAAGGCAGCCCGGCCGACGCCGCCGGCGTCTTGTGCAACACCCGCGACGAGTTCATCCGCGAGACCCGCATCCAGTGCAAGCGCGGTGTCGACTGGGTCAAGATCGCCGACTCCTATTGGGGCGACATCCAGACCTGCGCCGACGACGAGATCGCCGCGGTGGTGGAGGAGGCGCACCGCCACAATGTCAAGGTCGCGATCCATTCGCGCGGTTCGACCTCAACCCGGGCCGCCGCCAAGGCCGGGATCGACCTGATCTACCACGCCGACCTGGCGAGCGAGGCCGACCTCGACATCGTCGCCAAGGCCGGGATGCCGATCGCCCCGGTGTTGACGGCACCCTGGATCGGGGTCGAGCACGGCGTCGGCCGCGCCGTCGGTGGGCCTTCGGTCGACCGGCTGCGCGCCCAGCTCGACCAGAGCTTTCAGATGATCCGCAACGCCCGCGACCGCGGCATCCCGGTATTGAGCGGCAGCGACACCGGCAACGCCTCGGCGTTCCACCACGGCCGCTGGCACGGCAAGGAGGCCGAGCTCCTGGTCAAGGAGGTCGGGATGACCCCGGTCGAGGCGGTCGCCGCCAACACCAGCGGCAATGCCGGGCTCCTCGGCCTCGCCGGCGAGCTTGGGGTTATAGGAAAGGGGATGCTGGCCGACATCGTGGTCTGGAACCGCGACCCGGCGGCCGACATCACCGTCTTGCAGCGGCCGGACGAGATCGCGCTGATCGTCAAGGACGGCCGCGTCGTCGACCGCGACGCGCTCGGCTTTCTGCCGCTCGCCGAGGAGCCACCGCGGGCGCGCATGTTTGCCTGATCGGGCGGCGGCCGGGCCGCGGCTGACCGGGCCGCGGCTATTCGAAATCCTGCGGGCCGAGCGCGACCGGCGCGCCGTGCGGGGTGCGCCGCGCTGCGTGCCGCCAGGCGGCGCGGCAGCGGGCGAGGGCCGTGCCGTCGGCGGCACCTTTTTCGGCGACCAGGCGCTCGAGGGCGGCGAGCCAATGATGGTAGTAGGTGTCGCCGAGGTCGGGGTCGCCCGCCTGTTGCGCGCGCGTGATCTCGGCGGCGAGCGCGGCCGCCCATTCGGGCCAGGTGAACAGCCCGCGCTCGTGCACCGCCACCGCCATCGCAAAGGCTTGCGCCTCCCATGGTGCGGTAAACACCGGGCCGTCGGGGCCGCCGGGCAACCCGGGAATTTCGACAGGAATGGGCGGGAGGCTCATGCCGGGTCGAGATAGGGCTCGAACGCCTCGATCGAAACCATGACCGCCGGATCCGCCTCCGGACCCCACAATTCGGGCGCCGGGAAGGCGACCGTGTAGAGCCATTGCGGGTTCTCGCCGGCGCCGAGCGCCGCCGTGTCGGGAAACACATGGCAGCCGCGGACCGCCTCGACGTTGCCGGTCTTGCCGCGAGCATAGCGCGGCAGGCGGGTATGGGTCGCCGGATTGATGTTTTTGGCGCGGACCCGGTCGCCCTCCTTGAAGCGCGCCGGCTGGTTGGTCGGGCGGGCGAACTCGCCGCGGGTCAAGGTGCGCTCGACATCGGCCGCCGCCATCGTGCGCGGCAGTGCGGCGCCCGGGTGCAGCGAACGGCCGGCGGCGATCTCGTCCTCGCCGACAAGGCCATGCCGCAGCAGCCGGCGCTCGAGGCCGAGGAACCAGCGCCGGTAATAGGACGAGCCGAGATAGTCGAGCGGCGGCAACGCTTCGAGCGAGGCGCGGCCGGCATCGATCGTCCACAGCCCGGCAAAGCCCACCGCGCGCTGCATCGCAAAGACGCGGCCCTCCCAGCGCTCGTGAAACGGCGGCTCGTCGGGCTCGGCTTCGACTCGGCCAAACCCGTGCATGCCGCCCGTGTCGTGCAGCGAATTGGTCATGCGGTCGCGGCCATCTGCGGCTCCAGCGCGAGCCCGGTCCCGATCATACTGTCGCGAGTGACGAGCTCGGCCAGTCGCTCCTCGCTCCACCCGGCGGTGCCGGCGGGCCGCATCGGGATCACGATGAACCGCGTCTCGGCGGTCGAATCCCACACACGGATCGCGGTGTCGGGCGGCAGGGTCACGCCGAAATCGACGAGGACACCCTTGGGGTCGATGACCGCGCGGGACCGGTAGGGGGCCGATTTGTACCAGTTGGGCGGCAGCCCCAGCACCTCCCACGGATAGCACGAGCACAAGGTGCAGACGACGAGGTTGTGGGTTTGCGGCGTGTTCTCGACTGCGATCAAGTGGCTGCCGACGCGGCCCGCATGACCCAGCGAATTCGCCGCCGCGGTTGCGTCCGCCAGCAGCTGGCTCTTGAATTCAGGGTCGCTCCAGGCGCGCGCGACGAGCCGGGCGCCGTTCCGCGGGCCGATCCGGGTCTCGAACGCCTCGACGATCCGGTCGAGTGCGGCCGGGTCGATATAGCCCTTTTCGGTCAGGATGGTTTCGAGCGCCCGCACCCGGACCTCCATCTCCGACAGCTCGGAGCCGTGGGCATCGCCATGCGAATGGGCATGGTCGTCAGGCATCGCCGTTCTCCTCCGCAGTCCTCGATCCGCCGCCGTTACCCGCACGAAGGATAGCACAGCCCGATCAGCGCTCTCGCATTTCTCTCGCCAGCCCCGCCGCCGACGCGAAATTCCCGGTTCGACGGGAAACATTCGGTACTCGGGCGCAAATCGGACCAACTGATAGAGGCCAGCGAACAGGTCCGCTCCGCTCGGTTTAGCTGGGTAGAAAAGCCCGACGATGATCCAGCTGGCGGGATGCTGGTGCATTGTGGCGACAAAGAGCGAAGTATCTCTAGCCTAATTCCGCCTGCTGGTTGGCAATTCCCTCGGAAAAAAACGTCCGACGCTCGCGCGCAAATGACGGCGACCCGGCCGACAAGCCTTGCTTTAGGAATTGGCGGCGATCGCGTCGGAGCCTTCGATGCGCGAGGCGAGGGCGGCGGCTAGAAACCTGTCGATGTCGCCGTCGAGCACGGCGCCGGTGTTGGCGGTCTCGACCCCGGTGCGCAGATCCTTGACCATCTGGTAGGGCTGCAAGACGTAGGAGCGGATCTGGTGGCCCCAGCCGATGTCGCTCTTGGTCGCATTTTTGGCGTCGGTCACCGCCTCGCGCCGCTCTAACTCGGCCTCGTAGAGGCGCGCGCGCAGCATCGCAAAGGCGTGGGCGCGGTTCTGGTGCTGCGAGCGCTCGCTCTGGCACTGCACGACGATGCCGCTGGGCATGTGGGTGATCCGCACCGCGCTGTCGGTCTTGTTGACGTGCTGGCCGCCCGCCCCCGACGAGCGGTAGGTGTCGATGCGCAGATCCTTGTCGTTGATCTCGACCTCGATCTTGTCGTCGACGACCGGATAAACCCAGACCGAGGCAAAGCTGGTGTGGCGGCGGTCGTTCGAGTCGAACGGCGAGATGCGCACCAGTCGGTGCACGCCGCTCTCGGTCTTGAGCCAGCCATAGGCGTCCGGACCGGAGACCCGGATCGTCGCCGACTTGATCCCGGCCTCCTCGCCGCCGCTCTCCTCGAGCCATTCGGTCTTGTAGTCATGCGCCTCGGCCCAGCGCGCATACATGCGCAACAGCATCTCTGCCCAGTCCTGGGCCTCGGTGCCGCCGGCGCCGGCATGCACTTCGAGATAGCAGTCGTTGGCGTCGGCTTCGCCCGACAACAGGCTCTCGAGCTCGCGGCGGGCGGCCTCGGCGCGCAGCCTGTCGAGCGTTGCCTCGGCCTCGGCGACGATCCCGGCTTCGCCCTCGGCCTCGCCCAATTCGATCAGCTCGACAGCGTCCTCGACCTCGCGCTCGATGCGCCGGTAGCCGGAAATCGCCTGGTCGAGCCGGGTGCGCTCGCGCAGCAGCTTTTGCGCCGCGGCGGGGTCCTCCCACAGGCGCGGGTTCTCGGCCTCGGCGTTCAGCTCGGCGAGGCGCCTTGTCGCGGTGTCCCAGTCAAAGATGCCTCCTCAGCAGCGTCAGCGACTTCCTGATGTCGCCGGCCGCCGCCTCGATCTCGGCGCGCATGCTTCCGCTCCGTATCCGCCGGTATGGGTTTCGTTTGTCCCCTAATATAGGCCGCCGGTGCCGCCCGCGGGAGCCCCGTGGGCCGGCAGCATCGCGCTATTCCCGGCCGGAGCCGGCCCGCCTCCCGGCGGTGCCGCCGGGCCGCCGACGCCCTGCCCGGCATCGCCGCTGTTGGCGGGCACCATATCGGCGGAGCTGCTCGGCGGTGGGACGCTGCTCGACGCGGCGTCGCTCGAGCCGTCATCGGCGGCGTCCGCCGGCGCGCTTTCGTCGCCGCGCGGGCTCGAATTCGCCTGTTGGCCGAGATTGGGGTTCTTGCCAGGCTCGGTGCCGGGCTTGTAGGCCTCGTAGATTGCCGGCTCGTTGCCGGTGACCGGCAGGCCGGTCGCGGCGCTGACCCGATAGAGTCGCAGGCCCGGCGGGATGCGGAAATCGACTGCCGGCGTGTTTTTGAGCGCGTCGATCATAAAGTCGCGAAAGATCGGGGCGGCGACGTGGCCGCCGGTCTCGTCCTTGCCGAGGCTGTCAGGCTCGTCGTAGCCGACATAGACCCCGGCGGCAAGGTCGGGGCTGAAGCCCTCGAACCAGGCGTCGCGGTACTCGTTGGTGGTGCCGGTCTTGCCGGCGATCGGCTTGCCGACCGCCTTGACCGCGTCGCCGGTGCCGCGCTGGACGACACCCTCCATCATCGTCACCAGCTGATAGGCCGAGCCGGGGTCGGCGACCTCTTCGCGGGTGTCGGGAATAGCCGGCACCGCCTGGTGTTGCCAGTCGACGTCGCTGCAGCCGTCGCACGGCCGGTCGTCGGCGCGGAAGATTGTCTTTCCGTCACGGTCCTGAACCCGGTCGATCACCGTCGGAGTGATCCGCTTGCCGCCGTTGACGATCATTGCGTAGGCGGCGGTCAGCCGCAGCGGGGTGGTGGCGCCGGCCCCGAGCGTGATCGCATATTCGTGCGGGACATGGTCGAGGATGCCAAAACGCTCGATCGTCTTGGCGATCGGGTCCATGCCGACCATCGTCGCGAGGCGCACGGTCAGGGTGTCGATCGACTGCTCGAGCCCGATGCGCAGCGGGGTCGGGCCGCGGAACCGGTCGGCCTCGTAATTGGTCGGCGTCCACATCGGCAGCCCCGGCCCCTGCGGCAACGAGATCGGCGCGTCGCTGACCTTGGTCGACGGGGTGAACCCGTGGTCGAGAGCGGTCAGAAAGACAAACGGCTTGATCGCCGAGCCGGTCTGCCGATAGGCCTGGGTCGCCCGGTCGAACTGGCTGATCGCAAAGCTGAAGCCGCCGCTCAGCGCCAGCACGCGCCCGGTGTGGGGGTCCATCGCGACGAGCGCGCCCGAAACCTCCGGGACCTGGCACAAGGTGAAGGCCAAGGGGTCGCGCGTGGCCGCCGCGGCGGCTTTTGTTTCCCGCGCGCCGCCGGGCTTTGCCCCGCCGGCCTTGGTCGCGCCGGCTTTGGCCCCGCTGTCGCTGCCGCCCGCGGCGTTTTCGGCATCGGCCGCCACCGGCGCCGCCTCGGAGGCGACCGGCGCCACCATGACGACGTCGCCGGGCTTGACGACGTCGCCCGCGCCGCGCGGGAACGGGCCGAGGCTGCCGCCGCGGTAGCGCGGCCGCGCCCAACGCATTTGCGAGAACGGCACATGCCCGGTGTCGCCGCTGGCAAACCCGATCGCCGCGTCGCCCGGCGTCGTGCGCAGCACCACCGCGAGCCGCCAGCCGACATCCGTCACAACCGCCGGAACCGGCACCGCGGCGAGAGGGACCGTCCAGTCGCCTTTCGGGTCGATGTGGGCGATCGCCCCGCGCCAGCCTTCGTGACCGTGGTCGTAGGCGACAAGCCCGTTGCGCAACGCCTTGTCGGCGGCGGCCTGCAGGCGCGGGTCGAGGCTGGTGCGAACCGACAGGCCGGCGCCGTACAACGCCTTCTCGCCATAGCGGGCGAGCAGCTCGCGGCGCACCTCCTCGGCGAAATAGGGCGCCTTGACCTCTTCCGCCTCCTCGCGGCGGTGCAGCACGATCGGCTGCGCCTGCGCGGCGTCGGCGGCGGCGCGGGTCGTAAACCCGTCCTCGGCCATGCGGTCGAGCACCCAGTCGCGGCGCGCCTTGGCTGCATCGGGAAAATGCGCCGGGTTGTAGCGGTTCGGCGCCTTTGGCAGCCCGCCCAAAAAGGCCGCCTCGTCCAAGCTCAGCTGGTCGAGCGACTTGTCGAAATAGGTCAGCGCGGCGGCGGCGACGCCATAGGCGCCCGAGCCGAGATAAATTTCGTTTAGGTAGAGCTCGAGGATGCGGTCCTTTGGCATCGCCGCCTCGATCCGCGTCGCCAGCAGCACCTCCTTGATCTTGCGCGTCAGCGAGACCTCGCTCGACAGCAGCATGTTTTTGGCGACCTGCTGGGTGATCGTCGAGGCGCCGATCGGGCGGCGGCTGGCGCGCAGCCGGCCGACATCGGTGATCGCCGCGCGCAGGATCGACACCGGGTCGACGCCGTGGTGGGTGTAAAAATTCTTGTCTTCTGCGGACACGAACGCGTCGATGACGCGCTTTGGGATCGCCTGGATCGGGACAAAGATCCGCCGCTCGGCCGCGTATTCGGCGAGCAGCCGCCCGTCGCCGGCCTGGACGCGCGTCATGATCGACGGCTGATAATGCGCGAGCGCCTGGTAATCAGGCAGATCGCGGCCGAAATACCAGATCGTGATGCCGACCAGCCCGCACCCGGCGATGGCCAGGATTACCGCGCAGACAAAAAGAAACCGGATAAGCTTAACCATCACTTTGATCTGGTAGGACGCGGGAGGCTTGCGCTATTGGCGCCGGCGGCGACCCTTCGGGGGGCGCGCGGCAGCGCTTTATATGCCCTGATCAAGCAGTTCTTCCAAGCAGCTTTTGCCGGCGCCACCCCGGCAGCTCGCCCCGCCGCTCCACCAGCGTGGCCCCCTCGGCCCGGTTGCGGCATCCGGAGGAAAGCATTGTCGCGACGCAGCACACTATATACATTGACGCTTGCGAGAAACCGCCGTCCCCCCACCGGGCGCCGCGTCCGGCGGGGAGCTGCGCGATGAGCCCGGTGGACCGGCGGCATGTTGCCGCGGCGCCGGGCGAAGGCGCCGGGCGCAGCGGATTGTAGGAACCCGAAGCCGTCCCTGACGAGATTAGCCGTGGCCGATACGCGATCGTACCCAGAGGGCATGAGTTCAGGTGTTTGCGGCTTCCTTGCACACGGGATCGCGCCGCCCGCCCAATGTCACGCGGCCGCGGCGACGAGCCTCGGAGCGACACCCGAATGGCCAAGCGCATGCTTATCGACGCCACCCATCCCGAGGAGACCCGGGTGGTGGTCGTCAACGGTAACCGTCTCGAAGAATTCGACTTCGAATCCTCGACAAAAAAGCAGGTAAAAGGAAACATCTATCTCGCAAAGGTTACGCGGGTCGAACCGTCGCTGCAAGCCGCCTTTGTGGAATACGGCGGCAACCGGCACGGCTTCCTCGCCTTTAGCGAAATCCATCCGGATTACTATCGGATACCGGTCGGCGACCGCAGGGAGTTCGGCGCCGATCCGCAGGCTCGTGAGCCGATGGCGGGTAGCGAGGCCGGCGACGACGCGGGCGTGCCGCTCGAAGAGGTCCTGCCCGAGCCGGTGACGGTCTCCGCGGCCGCGACGACGAGTGAAGAAGCGGGCGAGGGCGAGTCGCCTGGTGAGCGCGACGCGTTCGGCGAGCGGAAGCCATTGGCCGGGTCGGCCTGGGGAGAGCCGGACACGGGATCGGCCGAGCGCGACCGTGGGATGCCCGACCGCGTCGAATTCCCTTGGGAGGAAGGGCCGATCGTCGTGTCGGTCGCCCGCGAAGCTGCGGCCGAGGTCGCCACTGAGGAGGCGCCCGCAGCGCTTGCCGAGCCGACGGCGGCGGAGCTGGAGCCCGCGGAGGCAGAGCCGCTTTTCGCCGGGTCGCCGGCGGCGTGGGCTGAGGAGCCGGAGCGGGAGCCCGAAGACGCGCCCCAGCTGCCTTTCGACACCAATTCGGATGCCGAGACCGCCGAATCGCCGCGTGTGGCGACCACCGGATGGGCCGCGGCGTCGGCCGACGACGACGCTGTCCTCGCGTCCGAATCAGCGATTGCGCCGCCGCAGGAGACCGCACCCGACGGCGCCATCGCGCTCAACGGCGAGGCCGCCGACCCCGACGTCGTCGAAACCCTGGGCGGGGACGAGTTCGAGGAGGCCGAACGCCAGCGCTCCCGCGTCCACCGGCATTACAAAATCCAGGAAGTCGTCAAGCGCCGGCAGATCATGCTAGTCCAGGTCACCAAGGAGGAGCGCGGCAACAAGGGCGCGGCGCTGACGACCTACCTGTCGCTCGCCGGCCGCTATTGCGTCTTGATGCCCAACACCGCGCGCGGCGGCGGCGTGTCGCGCAAGATCACCAGCCTCGGCGACCGCCGCCGGCTGAAGGACATCCTTGAGGAGCTCGACATCCCCGAAGGGATGGGGGTGATCGTCCGCACCGCCGGCGCCGAGCGCTCGAAGGCCGAGATCAAGCGCGACTACGAATATCTGCTGCGGCTGTGGAACGAGATCCGCGAGCTGACCCTGCGCTCGACCGCGCCCGCCGTGATCTACGAGGAAGGCGACCTGATCAAGCGCTCGATCCGCGACCTCTACACCTGCGACATCGACGAGGTGCTGGTCGAGGGCGAAGACGGCTACCGCACGGCGAAAGCATTCATGAAGATGCTGATGCCGAGCCACGCCAAGCGGGTCCAGCCCTACCGCGACCCGCAGATCGGCCTGCTGCATCGCTTCCAGGTCGAAAGCCAGATCGACGCGATCCACTCCCCGATCGTGCAGTTGCGCTCGGGCGGCTACGTTGTGATCAACCAGACCGAGGCGCTAGTCGCGATCGACGTCAACTCCGGCCGCTCGACGCGCGAGCGCAACATCGAAGAAACGGCGCTGCGCACCAATCTCGAAGCCGCCGAGGAGATCGCCCGGCAATTGCGGCTGCGCGACCTCGCCGGGCTGATCGTCATCGACTTTATCGACATGGAGGAGCACCGCAATCAGGGTGCGGTCGAGCGGCGGCTCAAGGACGCGCTGAAAAACGACCGGGCCCGCATCCAGGTCGGGCGGATCAGCCCGTTCGGGTTGCTCGAAATGTCGCGTCAACGGTTGCGGCCGTCGCTCGTCGAAGCATCGACGCAGCCCTGTCCGCATTGCGGCGGCACCGGGACGATCCGCTCGACCGAGTCGACCGCGCTTTACGTGCTGCGCTCGATCGAGGAGGAGGGCATGCGGCGGCGTTCGGCCGAAGCCTGCGTTTACGTGCCGACGACGGTGGCGCTCTACATCCTGAACCACAAGCGCGACTCGTTGGCCCAGATCGAAACCCGGTATGGCATCCATGTCCTGGTCGCACGCGACGACACGTTGATCCCGCCGGCCTTCCGGCTCGAACGGCTGCGCCCGTTGGAGCCCGGCGAGGCCGCAGCGGCACCGCCGCTGCCGCTTACCCAGGCGCCGGAGCCCGATGTCGAGGACGCCGAGGAGGATGTCGTCGACGAGACTGTCGAGGCCGACGACGCCGAACGCTCCGAAACCGAGGAGGAGCGCGGGCGCGCCCGCCGCCGCCGGCGGCGGCGCCGGCACCATGAGGACGAGCGGGTGCGTGCGCCGTCGGCGGCCGCTGATGATGCGGAGGAGCCGGCGGCCGAGCGCACCGCGGAATCGGCCGCCGAACCCGAGGCCGAGCCGGGCGACGGCGACGACGAGGCCGCGCGTCTGCGCCGCCGCCGCGGCCGCCGGGGCGGACGGCGCCGCGCGCGGCGTGAGGACGCCGCGGGAGCGAGCCTCGAAATCGAGCGGCCCGCCGCCGACTTTATCGAGATCGTGGCAAGCGACGCCGCCGGCACCGGCGAGGGGGCGTCCGAAGCTCAGGAAGAGGCGCCCGCGATCGCGCGCGACGAGCTCTCCTGGCCCTCGCCGGCATCGGCCGAGCCGAGCTCCGCGCCGGCCGCGACCGAAATCGAGACCGCGAGCCTGCCGGCGCTGGCCGGCGACGCCGCCCCGCCGGACGAGCCGCCCGCCGAGGAGGCCCGTGCCGACGAATACGAATACCCGGCGCGCGAGCCTCTTGCCGCCGAGCCCGTTGCGAGCGAGCCCCCCGCCAGCGAGCCTGCTGCCAGCGAGTCGCTTGCTCTTGCTAGCGAGCCTCCACCGAGTGAGCATCCGGCAGGCGAGCCGCCAGCAGTTACGGTCGCGACCGACGAGCATCCTGGCGGCGAGAGCCCAGTCGGCGAACCGCCACCGGGTCTCGCGGCACCCCCCCTGGAGAAGCCGGCTGACGCCGTGCCGGCCGAACCGATGCCGGCCGCCGCCGCAGGCGACGATCAGAGATTGCATGCCGTGCTCGTCGACGCGCGGCACGGCAACGGCGCCGTGCCGGAGACCGGTTACCCGCCCACCGAGCGGCCGGATGAAGCGGCGTTTGGAGCCGAGGTCGTCGCCGGAGCGGCACCCGCCCCGGGCATGCCGAGCGAAACCGAGCCGGCCGTCCAGGAAGTGACGAGTAAACCGGAGAACCCGCGGCGAGGTTGGTGGCAGCGGCTGATCCAGTCGTGAAGATGCCGGCTTGAAGATGCTGCGCTAAAAAGGCTCGGTTGAAGGGGCTGGCCGCGAGCCCCGGCCGTCGCGGGTGTGCCATACTGTCGCGTTGAGGCGGCTTGGGATGACCGTGATCGATCCGGCGCTCACAAACTGCCCACCGGCAGCTTGCCGGGCTGGGATCCGCTTCGCGGCCCGGGGTGGCGGCCGGCCGTTTGCGTTGGCGGCGGTCCTCGCCGTGGCCGCGGCGCTCGCCCTCGGCGGGCGCGCGGCGGCCCATGAGGGCGGTTCCGACAGCGCCGTCAGCCTGTTGCGCGACACCGAAATCGAGGGCGACATCCACGCGATGATGACGCCGGTATGGAAGGCGGCCGGGCTCGATCCCGACGCCGTCCACGTCTATCTCGTCTCCGACGACGCGATAAATTCTTTTGTCGCCGGCGGTCAGAATATTTTCATCAATTCCGGTCTTTTATTGCGCGCGGACACGCCCAACCAGCTGATCGGCGTCCTCTCGCACGAGACCGGCCATATCGCCGGCGGACATCTCTACAAGGGCGCCGAGGCGATGAAGAACGCGAGCATCGAGGAAATCATCGCGATGGTGGCCGGGGTTGCCGCGACCGTCATGGCGCGAGGCTCGGGCGGCGGTGGCGCGCTGCTGGGTGCCGCCGGAGTCGGCGAGCGCGCCTATCTCGGGTTTTCGGTGACCCAGGAAGCGACCGCCGACCACGCGGCGATGAACTATCTCGACGCCACCCATCAATCGGCACGCGGTCTGCTGCAGTTTTTCGAGAAACTGCAGGGCGAGGAGCTGCTGATCGGCGCGCACGAAGACCCCTACCTGATGGATCACCCGCTGACCCAGGAGCGCATCGACTATGTACGCGACCATGTCGACCGCTCGCCCTATTCGGATGTCCCGGACCCGCCCGGCTATGTCGCGATGCTGGAGCGCAGCAAGGTAAAGGTGGCCGCGTTCACCGAGCCGCCGAGCTCGACTCTCGCCAAGTATCCGGAGCGCGACCGGTCGGTTCTCGCGCGCTATGCCCGGGCGATCGCCCACTATCGCGCGCCCGATCTCGACAAGGCGGTGCCGGCGATCGACGCGCTGATCCGCGACTACCCGAGCGATCCCTATTTCCGCGAGCTCAAGGGCCAGATGCTGTTCGAGAACGGGCATGTTGCCGAGGCGGTGCCGCCTTACGAGGCGGCGATGCGGCTCGATCCCAGCGCGCCGCTGCTGCGCATCGAGCTGGCGCAGGTCTATGTCGAAAACAACGACCCGGTCCAAATCAAGCGCGCCATTGCCTATCTGAGCGACGCGCTGCGCACCGAGGACAAGGACGTCGATGCCTGGCATTTGCTCGCGACCGCCTATGGCCGCGACAACCAGATCGGGATGGCGGCGCTGTCGCTGGCCGAGGAGGGCCTCGCCGCCGACAACAAGAAGAATGCGCTTCAGCAGGCGTCGCGCGCCGAGCACCTTTTGCCAAAGAGCAGCGCCGCGTACGCCCGCGCCGAGCAAATTCATTCGCAAGCCAAGGACATGGACGATTCGAACTGAGCCGCGGCTGGTGCTTGCTCTTCCCTGGATTTCTCACCGCGGCTTCACACCGAGAG
>DATMLF010000132.1:0-16643 GCA_035570595.1 Allostellaceae bacterium | reverse complement strand
CCTCGACGCGCTCGCGCCGTTTGGCGTCACCGAGCTCTGCGGCCCCGCCGGCCCGGCCGCGATGTGGGAGCGGATCAGCGGGCGAGGCCGGTGATCAGCCGCCGGCTCCGGGGAGGATCGGACCCCGCGGCGGTCCTTTCGTGTCTGTCGCTGGCGCCAGCACCTCGGCAATGGCGCGCGGCGGCGTCGCGGCGTCGCTGATCTGCTCCAACGTGCATTGGGTCGGCGCCTTGTCGGGTCGCCAGCGCAGAAACCTTGTCCCGTGCCGGAAACGGTTGCCGGTAACCTGGTCAAAGCGCACCTCGACCGCCAGCTCCGGGCGTAACGGCTTCCATGCGAGCGACCGCTCGTTGCTCCAGCGGCTGGGGCCGCCCGGTGCGTCGCCCGTAAAACCCGGCGTCATGACGAGCTCTTCGAGCCGCCGGGTCAGCGCGGCGCGGTCGAGATGATGGAGCGTGGCGGTGAAACCGACATGGTTCAGCTTGCCGCGATCGTCAAAAAGCCCGAGCAGCAGCGAGCCCACCAGCCGGGTCTCGCGCTGATAGCGGAACCCGCCGACAACGCAGTCCGCCGTTCGCACCCGCTTGACCTTCAGCATTGCGCGCTCGCCGGGCTGGTAAGAGCCGTCGAGCCGCTTGGCGATGACGCCGTCGAACGCGCCGCCGCTCATGGCGAGCCATCGCCTTGCCTTTTCCGGGTCGCTGGTGCGCGGCGACAGCCGGAGCAGCGCATGGCCGGCTAAGGACCGATAAAACTCCTCGAGGACGGCGCGGCGGCGGGCAAGCGGCTGATCGAGCAAGATCGCACCGCCGGGCCCGGCCAGGAGATCGAACAGGATCAGCACCGCCGGCGTCTCGGCGGCGAGCTTGCGCACGCGCCGCTCGGACGGGTGCAGCCGCATCTGCAGTGCGTCGAACGACAAGCCGCCGTTGGCCGGAACCGCAAGCTCGCCATCGAGCACAAACGACGTATGCGCAATGCCGCGCAATTGCGTCACCGCTTCGGGGAAGTAGCGCGACAGCGACTTTCCCGATTTCGCGCGCAGCTCCACCGCGCCGGCGGCGCCAAAGGCGAGGCAGCGAAAGCCGTCCCATTTGGGCTCGAACTGCCAGTCGGCGCCGTCCGGAAGCTCGCCGACAAGCTTCGCCTCCATTGGCGGTGTGTCCGGCGGCAGCGGGAATTGACAAGGATCGTGCGGGTCGGGTGACAAAGGTTGCGGTTCGGCGCGAGGCAATCGACAGCGGCTGTCGGCGCGGCGATTGTTTTCAGCCGTCGACCCGCAGGCTCAGATAGCTCGACAGGATCACCGCAACCGCGCGCTTTGCGGCATATTCCGCCGACTGGTCGGGGTGCACGAGGCGCCAGGCGGCAACCCCGGCGCGATAGCATTCGACCGAGGGGCGCCCCTGCGCCCGCGCCGTCGCGAACGCCTTCAGCGCCGCGTCGCCGGCGGCCTTGCTGGTCGGGTCGAGCGTCGCTGAATTGCTGTCCGTCATTGCCGCTTGTCCCCGCTCGCGCAGCGCTGCCTAGCCAACGGCGCCGTGGGGCTGCGGTTCCGCGGCGCCTTGCCTTGCCAGCGGGCGGGCGGTCGTGTATCTGTTTCCAACTCGCGCGATGCGGGTTTTGCCGCGCAGGCTGCCGTAGCTCAGTGGTAGAGCACCCCCTTGGTAAGGGGGAGGTCGTAAGTTCAATCCTTACCGGCAGCACCAGCCCACCAAACGCGGACGGATGGTTAGACCCTCGATCTCGGTCAAGCCGGATGCCGGTCGATGCCGCCGTGCAGCTCGGTGGAAACCGACGGAGGGGCAATGAGCGAGCGTATTCTCGTCGTCAACCCGAACTCGAGCGCGGCGGTGACCCGCACGATCGACGAGGCGATGGAGCCGCTGCGTCTCGCGGGCGGACCGGAAATCGAGTGCCTGACCCTCGCCGAAGGGCCGCCCGGCATCGAGAGCCAGCGCGACGCCGACGCGGTGATCGCCCCGCTGTGCCGGACAATTCGGGAGCACGAGGACGCCGCCGCGTTCGTGATCGCCTGTTTCAGCGACCCCGGCCTGTTTTCCGCCCGCGAGGCGACCTCAAAACCGGTGCTCGGCATCGCCGAGTGCGGCATCCTGACGGCGCTGACCCTCGGCCAACGCTTTGGCGTCGTGTCGATCCTTGCGGGCTCGGTGCCGCGCCAGCTGCGCTACGTCGCGGCGATGGGTTTGACGCAGCGGCTTGCCGGCGACGTGCCGGTCGGGCTCGGCGTCGCCGAGCTCGCCGACGCGCATGCCGCGTTGCCGCGCATGATCGAGGTGGGGCGCAATTTGCGCGACGCGCACGGTGCCGACGTGCTGGTGCTGGCCTGCGCCGGCATGGCGCATTACCGCGCCGCGCTGGAAGAGGCGGTGCGGCTCCCGGTGGTCGAGCCGACCCAGGCAGCGGTCACGATGGCGATCGGGCGCGTGCGACTGGGCTGGGGGTCGCGGGCGCGAAAATCCGCGAGCTGAAGGGGCCTGCCGCGGCGCGCCCTAGCCGCCGCTTCTTGCGATGCAGCATTTTGCTGTCAATCACCATCGCAATTGGACGAATTGCCGTGGTGCGCCGCAGCAAAGGGGAAACTTGGGGAACCCCGGCGGGTGCGCGAGTTGACCCGCCGCGGCCCGCCATCCTAGACTCGGCTTTTCGGTAAAGGAGCGCCGCATGCCGGACATTCCCCGCCTCAACGGCGTCATCCGGGCCCTGGAACAGGATAAGCCCGCCTTCACCACATTTGCGGCGGCCGAGGTCAGCGTCGCGCAGGCGGTGGGTGCGGCGGCCTATGACGGCGTCGTCTTCGAGATGGAGCACCGGGCCTACGACATCCGCGCGTTGCGCGACTGCCTGCAATATATGCTCGACCGCCGCCAGATCGCGAACAGCGGCAGCCTGGCGCCGGCGGTTACGCCGTTTGTGCGCATACCGCCCAATGGCGGCGAAATCAGCCAGTGGGTGGCAAAGCAGGTGCTTGACCACGGCGTCTACGGAATCGTGTGGCCGCATGTCAGCACCGTCGACGAGGCGCGCAACGCGGTCGTCGCCTGCCGCTATCCGCGCCCGCGCTCCGCGCCATATTACGAGCCGGCCGGTCAGCGCGGCGACGCGCCGGCAGCCGCGGCACGCTACTGGGGGCTCTCGCAGCAGGAGTATTATGACCGCGCGGACGTGTGGCCGCTCAACCCCAAGGGCGAAATCCTGGTCGCGATCATGTGCGAGGAGGTGCGCGCGATCCGCAACCTGCCAAAGATGCTCGATGAGGTGCCGGGGATCGGCGTCGTCATCATCGGCGAGGGCGACCTGTCGCAGGATCTGGGGCTGCCGCGGCAATACGAGCATCCGACCGTGGCTGCGGCGATCGACGAGATCCTGGCGATTTGTAAGGCGCACAACGTGCCGTGCGGCCATCCGCATGTCGACAGCAGAAACATCGAGGGGTTGCTCGACAAGGGCTTCCGTTATCTGATGCCGGCGCCCGCCTATTCGTTTGCCGCGCTCGATCTCGGCCGCAAGGCCGCCGGTCGCGCCTAGGGGCTGAACCAGGAATTCGCGATTTCGGCGGGATGGTCGTCCCGATGTGGGTCGAGACGCGTCGGGTGCGGGTACTCGAGGGGAGCCAGTGCTAGCTGGCCGGGCTAGCTGGCCAGCGACGGTATGAGCCCCTGATCGGCGATTCCGGCCACCGGGGCGCTTCGGCCTAAGCTCGGCCGAGCACCTGGCCGGAGCGCGCAGCTGAGCCGGCCGAATGGCGCTCGAAACGCGCGTTCGAGACATGTTTGATCCGTAACACCGCAACACCGCCGGGTTCGCCAAAAACCGGCTGCCCGGGGCTTGCTTCATTTTCTGCTTCACCTTAAGCAATGCCGATCGAGCTGAGGGGACCAAATGCCGGATTTTGCAAAACGCCAAGGGGGTGCGCCCTTTCTGTTCGGCGTGTTTCTGATCTGCATGTGCGTTCTTATGTTACAAATTGTCGAAACGCGGGTGATTTCAGTAATCGTATACTATTACATGGCATTTTTCGCGATCAGCATGGCCATGCTCGGCATGACCGCGGGTTCTCTGCTTGTGTACTTTAAGCCCCACCTATTCCCTCGCGAGCGACTGTTCGAGACACTCGCCTGGATAAGCGCGCTGTTCGCAATTTCGGTCGTGGCCTCGACGTTGTTTTTGATCACGACACTCGCGCCTTCCGGGGTCGCCAACACGCTGGTGATGACCTGCGTCGTCTGGCTCAAGATGATCATCATCCTGCTGCCGCCCTACATTTTGGCGGGGATGGCGGTTTCCTTGGCGCTGACGCGCAGCCCGTTTCCGGTCGGACTGGTTTACGGGGTCGACCTGGTCGGCGCCGCCAGCGGATGCCTGTTCGTCTTGGCGCTGCTGAACTGGGCCGACGCAATTTCGGTGCTGATCGGGATCGGCGCCATCGCCGCCGTCGGGTCGATCTGCTTTGGCATCGCGCGGAGCAGGTCGGGCGACACCGCCCCAGCGCTGCTCGCGGTCGGCTGGCTTGGCCGCGGCCGGCGTCCGCTGGCCTTCACCCTGGTGTTCGGCGCGATCGCCGTCGGCAATGCCGCGGTCCAGCCGACCGCGGGGGGTGGCGGGCTCGGCGGGCTCGTCCTGTTGATGGCCAAGAACGGGCTGGAGCTGTCGCCGCCGGCGGTAATCCGCTGGAACACCTTCTCCCGCATCATGGCGACGCACAGCCTTGTCGGGCCGCCGGCGCTGTGGGGCCCGTCCCCGATCACGCCGGCCGCGACCGTGCCGGAGCGCGCCTTGAACATCGACGGGTCCGCCGCGACGACGATGTACCGGTTCGACGGCGACCTCTCCAAGCTCGGCTTTCTGCGCTACGACATCACCAACCTCGCCTACTCGATCCGCCATCAAGGGCGCAGCGCGGTCATCGGCGTCGGCGGCGGCCGCGATCTGCTGTCGGCGTATTTCTTTGGCTTCCGCGATGTTACCGGCGTCGAGCTCAACCCGATTTTTGTCGACCTCCTAATCCACGACTTTCGCCGCTACAACCGGGTGGCCGACTTGCCGGGGGTGCGGCTGCACGTGGACGAGGCGCGCAGCTGGTTTGCCCGCACGCCCCAGCACTTCGACCTGATCGAGATGAGCTTGATCGACACCTGGGCCGCAACCGGCGCGGGCGCCTATTCGCTGTCGGAAAACGGGCTCTACACGGTCCAGGGCTGGCGCCATTTTCTCTCGGCGCTGACGCCGACCGGCGTGTTCACCGTATCGCGCTGGTTCAACCCCAGCGACATCACCGAGACCGGCCGGCTGGTCAGCCTCGCATCCGCCGCGCTGCGCGAGCAAGGTGCGGCCGATCCCAAGGCGCACCTGTTCCTGGCCGCGTCCGATCGGCTGGCGACCCTGATCCTCGACAAGTCGCCGTTCACCGCCGCGGAGGTGGCGCGGCTGCGGGCGGAGGCGACCCAGCTGCAGTTCAAGGTGCTGCTTAGCCCCGACCAGACCGACCCGTCGTCGGTTCTGGAGCAGATTGTCGAGGCGCGCACCCCGGAGGCGCTCGCCCAGCTGTCCGCGCGCCGCCACCGCGATTTCTCCGTCACCACCGACGACCGGCCGTTTTTCTTCAATCAGCTCCGGACGTTGGACCCGGCCTCGATCAAGCTCGCTCTCGCTGCCGGCCAGGGTGTGGTTCGCGGCAACCTGCTCGCGACGGTCACGTTGCTGATCATCATGGGAATCTCGGGTCTGTTGGCGCTGTTTACGATGATCGTCCCGGCCTTGCCCTCGGTGCGGCAGGCGCCGGCGGCGTTGGCGCGCCTCGGCACGGTTTATTTTCTGTTGATCGGCTTCGGCTTTATGTTTGTCGAGATCGGCCTGATCGAGCGGCTGTCGACGTTTCTTGGCCACCCGGTCTACGGGCTTGCCATCGGGCTGTTCGGGATCATCCTTTCGACCGGCATCGGCAGCCTGCTCTCCGAGCCGGCGCCGCTGACGAGCGCGGGACGGATCATCGCCTGGGCCGGCGCGCTGGGGATTTATCTCGTGCTGCTGCCGCTCTGGTTTCCCGACGTGGTGGCGACGTTCGAGGGCCAACCGCTTTTCGTGCGCGCCGTCGTAGCGCTGGCGGCGATCGTGCCGTCCGGCGTGCTGATGGGCTTCGGGTTTCCGACCGGCATGCGGCTGGTGAACGCGGTCGACACCCGGCCGACGCCCTGGTTCTGGGCGGTCAACGGCGCCGCTGGCGTGCTCGCCGCGAGCCTGGCGGTGGCGACCAGCATCGCCTTCTCGATCAATCTCAGCCTGTGGGTCGGCGGCGTCTGCTACCTGTCGATCGCGCCGATCGCGATTGGCTTGGGCTCGCTGTCGCGACCGGCGGCCGACACCCGGATCGCCGCCGCCGCGGTCGGCACGTAGCGCGACGCGACGCCGCCCCGCGGCCGCGGCTGACTGTCGGCGACCTCGAGAGAAGCCAACGCGTGCGCGGCGGGCGGGCGTGGCAGCGCGAAGCGCAGGCTTTCGCCAAGCCCGGAAACAGATTAGAATAATTTTAATATCGTCATCTGGGAGGATTCAGATGCACGCCCCGCTTTACACGTCGCTCGACGACGCCCTCGACGAGATCGCGCCCTACGACATGGCGCTCGCAAACGGCAACAGCAATCACGCGCCGATGGTCGCCGAGGCGCTGTGCGCCTTGGGGCGCCCGGATGCGGTCATGCCGTGGGTCGCGCGCTACCGCGAGCGGATGCAACCGCGGCCGGCTTCGCGGGAAAAGATTGGCGACGAGGACTGGCGTTGCGCGCTCGGGCGGCGCGAGCGCTTTGCCGACTGGGCGGTGTTCTTCGCCGCGGAGTTGGCGGACGCGCCGTGGCCGACGGTGCTCGACCGCTGGGTCGGGCGGCTCGCACCCGGGTTTTGCGCCGCGGCGACGCACGGCCCGATCCGCGTCGGCCACGCCGCGCGCGGGCTCGCCGAGCGCGAGACCATGAGCCGGCGGCGCGAGCTTGCCGACGCGCTCGCAAGCTGGGCCGCGGCATGGCAGACGCTGCCGGCGGGAGGCGCTGCCGACGAGCCGGGGGCGTTGCGGCCCCGCCAAGCCATCCCGCGGGTCCCGGTCGTGCCGACCGCACGGCGTCTGCCGGGCAACATCGTCGCGGCGCTCGCAGCACTCGCCGATTTCCCGGAGTTTGGCCGGGCCGTCGGGATGATCGACGCGAGCGGCCCGCCGGCTCCGCTCGTCGCGGAGCTGACCGATGTCTTCGCGCGCGTCTACCTCGCGAACGCCCGCGACATTCCGACGACGATCGCGTTTATTCACGCCGTCACCAGCCATGCGGCGCTTGGCAACCTGTTGCCGTATGTCGGCGAGGAGACCGCGCGCACCGCGCTATGGCACGCCTGGCAAGCCGGGTGCGGGCTTTACGCCTGCTATGGCGCCGGAACCGCGATTGTCGAGACCGTCGAGCCGTGCCCAAAGCAAGTGGCGGAACTCGCCGACCAGGCGGTCGCGCATGGCGACGAGCATGTCATCAAGTTCACCGAAGCGTGCCTCAGCCGCGACCGGAT
Source organism: Allostellaceae bacterium (assembly GCA_035570595.1). Taxonomy (GTDB): domain Bacteria; phylum Pseudomonadota; class Alphaproteobacteria; order ATCC43930; family CGMCC-115725; genus AP-15. The sequence goes on along the minus strand of DATMLF010000132.1, from coordinate 9,077 downwards.
CGCCGCCTCGCCGGCCTATCGCGCCGCGGCCGACCATGTCGCCGGCATGGTCCGGCCGCGGCGCCCCGGCTAGACGGTCAGCCGCGAGCCGGCGACCGCACGTGCTCGGGGCGAAAGCCGAGCCCCACGATGCGCGCCGGAAGTCTCCGGAAGTAGCGCCACCGGCTGAGCAGCCGCAACAGCAGCGGCGCCCGGACCGCTCGGCGGTTGGCGAGAACGCGGCTGATCACCCGGTTTTGCACGAAAACCTGCAAGCCCTGGGTCGCGCGCGTCGGAAATTGGCGGCGCCGCTGCACCGCCGCGAGATCGTCTTGACCGGCCGCGCCTCGCAGCAGCGGGGCTGCGAGAATGTTCGCGGCGGCGACCGCGTCCTGAATCGCGAGATTGATGCCGACCCCACCGATCGGCGACATCGCGTGCGCGGCGTCGCCGATGCACAAAAGCCCCGGGCGATGCCAGGTCCGCAGGCGGTCGACCGCGACGCTCAACAGCTTTACCTGGTCCCAGTCGCGCAATTCCGCGGTCCGCTCGCCGAGGTAAGGGGCCAGCCGCCCGATGTCCTCGCGAAAGGCCGGCAGGCCGGCCCGCCGAATCTCGTCAAACCCGCCCTTGGCGATGACAAAGGCGCATTGCCAGTAGTCTTCGCGGTTGAGCATCACCAGGATCCGGCCGGCGTCGATGCGCCCCAGGGTTTGCCCGGGATCGTCGGGCCGCCGCGACAGCCGCATCCACAGCACGTCCATCGGCGCGCCGATGTCGTCGATCGCGAGCCCGGCGCGCTCGCGCACGGTCGAATGCCGGCCGTCGGCGCCGACGACGAGGTGCGCGCGGACCGCGAGGCGGCCCCGCGGCGTTTCGGCGCGCACGCCGACCACCCGCCCGTCCGTCTCCAGCAACTCGACGACCTCGGCCTCGGTCATCAGCTGAAACGTCGGATAATGCCGGCCCTGCTCTGCGATGAAGTCGAGGAAATCCCATTGCGGCATCAGGGCGAGAAACCGGCAATGGGTCGGCAGATGGGTAAAGTCGGCGACCTCGAGAACATCGGGTCCGATCTGCGCGGCGAGGGTGCGGACTTCCTGGTGTGGGCGACGCAGAAACTCGGTCAGCAAACCGAGTTCGTGCATGATCTGGAGCGTCGAGGGGTGGATTGTGTCGCCGCGGAAATCGCGCAGAAAATCCGCGTGCTTTTCAAGCACCAGCACCGGCACGCCGGCGCGCGCCAACAGCAGCCCCAGCATCATGCCGGCGGGGCCGCCCCCGGCTATGCAGCAGCGGACGGAAAGCTCGCGGTTGTCCATCGGCGTTCCGGCGACACGAGTGTTCGACAAAGCCCGCGCTCGAAGCGGCGCCTTGTTGCTCCGGTCAGGCGGTCGGCGCGGGCCATGAAGGCACGAAATGGCGTTGCAACCTCAATTTTTCCAGCCGCGCCGCCTCCTTGGCCGCGACATAGTCCCGGTAGGCGGCGCGGTCGGCATCCGCCACGATCGCCTGGGTCGGGACGGCGCAGACCGTGGGGCAACGGGTGACGCCCTTTGTCCTCAGAAAGTGCGCGACGGCGGTTTCGTAATCGGTCGGGGACATGACCGATGCTCCGTTTGGTTGGGGGGTATCGAGGTCATAAAGCCATTTGGTTAACGACAGGTTTAGAATAAGGTCGCCAAAAAGCCGTCAAACCCACCCGGAACCCGATGCCTCCGGGTAGCTTTTTTCGTCAAACTCGACGATATAAGGGTTCAGGGTACAGAGAATTGGGACCCGGACCTTGGTCCAGCCGGAGTACATGGTGCGGTTTTGGGGCGTGCGCGGCAGCATCGCCTGCCCGGGTCCGGACACCGTGCGTTACGGCGGCAACACCTCTTGCGTCGAAATCCGCTGCGGCGACCGGCTGATGGTGTTTGACGGCGGCACCGGCCTGCGCCTGCTAGGCAACGAGCTGATGCGGGACGGCCGGCCGGCGAAGCTCGACATTTTCTACAGCCACACGCATTTCGACCATATCTGCGGGCTGCCGTTCTTTGCGCCGTGCTACGACCCGAAGAGCAAAATCCGGATTTGGGCGGGCCATCTGAACGGCCGCGGCATCGAAGCCGTGCTCAACAACATGATGATCGAGCCGCTGTTTCCGATCCCGATGGGCATCTTTACCGCCAAGCTCGAATTCGTCGACTTCGCCGCCGGCAAAAAGCTCGCCCCGCATCGCGGGATCCGCCTCGCGACTGGACGGCTCAACCATCCCAACGGCGCCACCGGCTACCGCGTCGAATATGCCGGCAAGACCGTCGCCTACATCACCGACACCGAACATCGCCCGGGCGGCCTCGATGGCAATGTCCTGGGGCTGATCGAGCGCGCCGACCTGATGATCTACGACGCGACCTACACCGACGCCGAGTACCCCCGGCACAAGGACTGGGGGCATTCGACCTGGGAGGAGGGGGTGCGGCTGGCCGACGCGGCGGGTGTGCGCACCCTGGTAATTTTTCACCACGACCCCGGCCACGACGACGCGTTCATGGACGGGATTGCAGCCGACGCGGCGCGCGTCCGCCCCGGCACGATCGTCGCGCGCGAGGGGCTGATCCTGCATCCATAACCGGCCGCGCCCGGAACCGGTGCGGATAGCGCGGAGACTGCGATGGCCACTCGAATATTCGTGACCGCATTTGTCCTGCTGTTGGCGCTCGGCGCGTTTTGGGGAAACGCGCTCGATGCCGGACATTTTCTCAATCCGTTTGGGATTCTCCTGCTTTTTCTGGCCGGTATCGTGTGGTGGATGTGGGAGCCGCTGCGCGACGGCTTTATTTCCGCGAGAAACGAGTCGGACATCCCAATTATCCGGCTGGGCTCGGCGATCATCAGGGGCCTCAGCCGTGCCCCGCGGCGGCAGCACGCGAGCGGAAGCGATTCTTTGTCGCCGTGAGCGCCCGATCGTCGGCGAGCCGGTCGTCGGGAACATCGGCGGGCTGGCGTGCCTGTCGAGCGTTTCTACCGTTTTTCGTCCAGCCCCGAGTAGGCCCGGCGTCACCCTCTGCCCCCGATCGTGGAGGGGAAGGGCGAGGGGCCTTCGCGGTCGACGATGATGGAGCTCTCGATGGTCAATCGGCGGCCGCGGGGGCGTCGGGATAGCTGTCGGCGCGCCACCGCCGCGGCCCGATCCGGCGGAGGTCGGGATCGCTCGGCCAGCTGTCCCACCCCGGCCGCGCCGAGCGCGCGAAGAGCTCGAGATAGGGCCCGTCGCACAACGCTTCGACGCGCGGATAAACCTCGTCGGGCTTGCGGCTGTGCTCGCGCCGCGGCGAGACGATGAGCTTGCGTATGTCGGCGCGCCGGCGTTTCGGGTGGCCGCGGGTGGCGAGCAGGCAGAGCTCGGGGTTGGCGCGCGTCCAAAACCCGAGGCCCGCGAAAAAGCTTGCGTCGGTGTAGGACGGCCCCGCCGCGAGCTTGTTCAGCTTTGCCCAGTAAAACCCGACGGTCTTGTAGGTGAAGCCCCAGGCGCTGATCACCTCGAATGCGGTCGGCAGCAGCGGGTCGGTCGTCCACAGCAGCAGCACGCAATCGTCGGCCGCCCACTCCGCCACCGGCAGCGCCTTGATGTCCGGCAGGGTCATGCAGTCGTAATACGCTTCGGCGTTGCGCCCCTTGCCCTTGCGCGAATAGGTGGCAAACGTCCAGGGCGGGTCGGCGTAGATCACCCGATAGTGGGCTGGCCGCGGCGACGCCCCCATTCGATCCTCCAGGCGGGTTAGCGCCGCCCATGCTCGCGACCGCGGCGAGCCGGGTCAATCGTGTTCAGCCGGCGTCGTCGGGGTCGTCGGGGGCGTCGTCGGTCTCGATGGGGTAATTGCCTTTAAGCCAGCGGCCGAGGTCGACCTGCGCACAGCGCGCCGAGCAGAACGGCCGGTGCCGTTCGGTTGCGGGCTTGCCGCAGATCGGGCAGCGGCGCGGCGGTAGGGGCGGCGAATCGTCCATCACCGCGATATAATTTTAGACAGGCGTGATTTGAACCCGGTCGCGGGCCAGGCCCGGATCGGCGGTGACGGCGATCGAGCGCCCGAGCCGCTCTTCGAGCGCGCGCACTGCTCTGGCCGCTTGATCGGCGAGGGCCGCGGCGACTTCGGGGGCGACGGTCAGCCGCCAGCTGCTCGCGGGTGCGGCCCGCGCCTCCCGGCGCAGCGCGCGCAGCGCCTCGTGCGCGACCGTGACCGCGGTTTTGACAAAGCCGCCGGCCGGGGCGGCCTCCAGCAGCGACTCCGCGAGCGGACGGGTGCGCCGCCGCCGCACCAGCTCGAGATGGCCGAGCCGGGTCCAGCCGAGGATTTGCGGCTGTAGCGGGTCGGCGGCGAGCGCGCGGGCGAGGGCGGTGCGCACCCGCTCGCGCAGCGCACGGTCGTCGAGGCCGACAAAATCGACGACGATGCCGCCCGCGATGTTGCGCAGCCGGATATGCCGGGCGACAGCTTGGGCGGCCGCGAGGTCGACCGCGAGCGCGGTCCGCTCCGGCGACCCCCCTTCGGGCGTGCGGCTGTCGACATCGACCAGCGTGGCCGCCCGCGTCGGCTCGAAATGGATCGTGCCGCCGCCCGACAAGCCGACCGTCGGCGCGAGCGCCGCGTCGAACAGCGCGCCGAGGTCAACCGGCCATTCGGGCTCCGGCAGGTGCGCCACCGACGCGGCGGGAAAGCCGGCGCGGATTTCGGGAATGGCCGCAGGCTCGTCGACAAGGACGCGTTCGACCGGAGCCATGACGCCGGCCAGCGCCGCGGCAAACGTCGCCGCCGGGTGGAGACGCGCCGGCGGGCCGAGCTGCCCGGCATGCGCGGCGACATCGTCGAGCCGCCGGCGCAGCGCCGCCGCCTCGGCGACAACTGCTTCGATCGGCGCCGGCTCGCTGATTCGCAGCCCGATCGCACCCTTACGACCTGGCCGCTCGCCCTCCTCCCCGGACTTGATTCGGGGATCCGCGGCTCCCTCCCTCTCCCCGGGTGCGCGAAGAGGGCCGGGGGGAGGGGCGTCCGCGACGGCATTCACCAGCTGCGCGCGGTCCTGCGGTGACAGCGCTTTCCCGCCGAAAATCCCGGATCGGCCCGCGATCAGCTCGACATGGCGGCCGCGCAGCACAAGCGCGGTCGTCAGCTGCGCGGCCTTGCCGCCCTGCGCTTCGCGGCGGATCTGGACGACGACGCGCTCGCCCTCGTCGAGCCGCCGACCGCGCGGGAAGGTCTCGCTCTGCGGCAGAAAGGCCGGGCGGTCGCCGCCGATCTCGACGAGTGCCGCGCCCAGCGCGGGCAGCAGACGGGCGACCCGCCCGAGATGGATGCTGCCGGCCTCGGCGCCGTCGCCGCGTTCGACGCGCAGCTCGACCGCCGCCCCGTCCTCCAGCAGCGCTGCGCGCCATTCGCCGGGGCCGGCGGAAATCACGAGCTCGCGGCGCATCGCGGGCAGTAACCGCGGCCGGCGAGAAGCTGGGCCGTCTCGTAGAGCGGCAGGCCGACGACGTTCGAATAGGAGCCGGAGACGAACCGGATCAATGCCGCCGCCCGGCCCTGGATCGCGTAGCCGCCCGCCTTTTCATGCCATTCGCCGCTCGCGAGATAGGCCGCGACCTCCTCGGCGCTGAGGCGCTTGAAGCCGACCCGGCTGTCGACCCGGCGCAACGCCATGCGGCCGTCCGGGCCGACGAGGGCAAGGCCCGAGTGAACCCGGTGCCGCCGACCCGACAACAATTCGAGGCAGCGCCGTGCGGTCGCCGCGTCGCCCGGTTTGGGCAGGATGCGCCGGCCGCAGGCGACGACGGTGTCGGCGGCCAAGACATAGGCGGCGGCATGGCGCGACGCGACCCGCAGCACCTTTTCGCGCGCCAGGCGCTCGGCATATGAGGGCGGCAGCTCGTCGCGCAGCGGCGTCTCGTCGATGTCGGCGGGATCGACCAGGTCGGGCACGATCCCGATCTGCCGCAACAGATCGAGCCGCCGTTGCGAGGCCGACGCCAGCACCAGCCGCGGCCCGGTCATCGCGCCGTCACCCCCGCAGATGCAGCACGCAGATTAACGTGAACAGGCGCCGGGCGGTGGCGTGGTCGATCGCAACCTTGTCCGCGAGCCGTTCGATCAGCAATGTCGAGCCCTCGTTGTGGACCGCCCTCCGCCCCATGTCGATCGCCTCGACTTGGCCGAGCCGGCCACTGCGCACCGCTTCGTAGTAGCTCTCGCAGACGATGAAGTAGTCCTTGACGATGCGGCGGAACGGGGCGAGCGGCAGCATCACCGTCTCGCTCGAATCGTCGGCGGCCGATCGGATGTCGAGGTTCAGCCGGTTCTCCTCGATCGCGAGATGCAGGCCGAACGGTCCGCGCCGCCCGGAAGCCGGGGCGAACGAGTTGTCCTCCAAAAGATCGGCGATGGCGGTCGCGCGCTCGTGCTCGATGTCGGCGTTGCGGCGGACGACCGTGTGCTCGTCGAGCGTGACGGCAGCGATGCGCTGGTCGTCCGAGGCCGCTGCGCCGGACTCGGCCATCGCGGTCGGCTCAGGCCTCGTTCCGCCGGCCGAGCCGGAGCGCCAAGGACAGCGCATGCGCGTCGAGCCCTTCGGCCTCGGCAAGCCGGATCGCCGCCGGCGCGAGGGCGGCAAGGCTTGTCTCGTCGCAGCGCACCAGCGAGCTGCGCTTCATAAAGTCGAGGACCCCGAGCCCGGAGGCGAACCGGGCGCTGCGCGCCGTCGGCAGCACGTGGTTGGGGCCGGCGATGTAGTCGCCGATTGCCTCGGGCGCCCAGCGGCCGAGAAAGATGGCACCGGCGTGCCGCACGCGCGCGGCGAGCGCGTCGGCGCAGTCGAGCGCGAGTTCGAGATGCTCGGGGGCGAGGCGGTCGATCAGCGCCGGCGCCTCGTCCCAATCGGCGACGACGAGGATCGCGCCGTTCGCCTGCCAGCTCTCGCGCGCGATGCCGGCGCGCGGCAGCCGCGCCAGATGGCGCTCGACCGCCGCCGCGACCGCGGCGCCAAACCCGGCGTCGTCGGTGATCAGGATAGCCTGTGCCGCGGTGTCGTGCTCGGCCTGTGACAGCAGGTCGGCGGCGATCCATTCGGGGTCGTTGGCATTGTCGGCGACAACCAGGATTTCCGACGGGCCGGCGATCATGTCGATGCCGACCCGGCCAAAGACGCGCCGCTTGGCCGCCGCGACATAGGCGTTTCCCGGCCCGACGATCTTGTCGACGGGCGCGATCGTCGCGGTGCCGTAGGCGAGCGCCGCCACCGCCTGCGCCCCGCCGACCCGGTAGATCTCGTCGATGCCGAGCAATTGGGCGGCGGCAAGCACCAGCGGGTTCAGCGCCCCGCCCGGCGCCGGCACCGTCATCGCGAGCCGCCCGACGCCGGCCACCCTGGCCGGGATCGCGTTCATCAGCACCGAGGAGGGATAGGCCGCGGTGCCGCCCGGCACGTATAGCCCCACCGCCTCGACCGGTCGCCAGCGCGCCGCGAGCCGCACGCCCAACGGGTCGACGTAGTCGATATCGGCCGGCAGTTGGCGGCGGTGAAAGCTCTCGATGCGCTCGGCCGCGAGCCGCAGCGCCGCCACCGTCTCGGCCGGGGCGGCGGCGGCACCTTCGGCGATTTCGCGGCGCGACACGCGCAGCGCGGTCGTCGCGAGGTCGACCCCGTCGAACCGGGCGGTGTAGTCGACGAGCGCGTCGTCGCCGCGGCGGGCCACGTCGTCGACAATCGCCGCCACCACCGCGTCGACATCGGCCGCGGTTTCGCGCTTGGCCTCGACCAGCCGGGCAAAGGCCGCCGCGAAATCGGGGTCGCGGGTGGACCGGGTCAAGGTCATCGGCGGCTCATGTCGACCGCGGTGCGCAAGCGCTCGATCCAGCCGCCCACTTCCTCCGGCTGCGTCTTCAACGCCGGGCGGTTGACGATCAGCCGCGAGCTGACCTCGGCGATGCGCTCGATTTCGACGAGCCCGTTCGCCTTCAACGTGGCGCCGGTCTGCACGAGGTCGACGATGTGGCGGCACAGGCCGAGGCGCGGCGCCAGCTCGATCGCGCCGTTGAGCTTGATGCATTCCGCCTGGATACCGCGCGCGGCGAAATGGCGACGGGTGATTTCGGGGTATTTGGTTGCGACCCGAACATGGCTCGGCCGCGTGTCGTCCTGTCGCCCGACCCAGTCGGCGGTGGCGGCGACCGCGATCCGGCAATGGCCGATGTCGAGGTCGAGCGGGGCATAGATTTCGGAATAATCGAACTCCATCAGCACGTCGTTGCCGGCAACCCCGAACTGCGCCGCGCCGAACGCGACAAACGTCGCGGCATCGAAGCTGCGCACCCGGATGATGTCGAGCCGCGGGTCGCTTGTCGCGAACCGCAGGCGGCGCGAACCCGGGTCCTCGAAGGCGGGCTCGGGCTCGACGCCGATGCCGCGCAGCAGCGGCATGAATTCGGCCAGGATGCGCCCGTTCGGCAAGGCCATGATCAGGCGGTCTTCGGGTTCGCCGGTCATGTCGCGGCATCCTCTTCATGACGCGGCCGCCACGGGGTGGGCCAAGGCTCGCCAAGGTCGCGCGCATGGCACAGGATGCGGGCGACGTCGAGCCGGATCGCGGCGGCGCCGGCGAATTCGAGCCGGATCGCGGCGCCGCCGTCCCCGGCGGTCTCGCCGCGGATCGCCAGCAGACACAGGATCCGGTCCTCGTCGCTGCGGCGAAACCCGCGATAGGAGACGCCGGCGACGGCGCTGAAGGTCACCGCGCACAACACGCGCTGATGACCCTCCTCGCCGGGCACCGGGCGCAGCCCGCTTTCCCAGCGAAAGCGGTTGCCGACAAACACAAAGCTCTGCTCGTCGGCGAAATAGCCGAGATCGCGGACCGCGACGAGCGCGTCCTGCAGGCAGGCCGACAACACGTCGAGGTCGTCGGCGTCCTCGGCCCGCAGCTTCAGCGCCCGGCTGTCGTCAGGCGTCATCGCGCAGCCTTTCGATCCGGGCGCCGCACGCCGCGAGCTTGTCCTCGAGCCGCTCATAGCCGCGGTCGAGATGGTAGACGCGGTTGATCACGGTCTCGCCCTCGGCGGCGA
>DATMLF010000131.1:0-18781 GCA_035570595.1 Allostellaceae bacterium | reverse complement strand
CCGATGTCGTCAAAAAGCAGGCCGAGAGCGGCATCGACATCGTCGCCGAAGGCGAGATGGGCCGGTTCGGCTTTATCCCTTACGTCAACGAGCGGCTCGCCGGGATCGAGCCGCGCAAGAACGCCGCCCGCGCCGGCGGCTGGGCTCAATCGCGGGAATACCTGGCGTTTCCCGAATATTACCAATGGGCGGCCGAGATGCCGGGTGCGGCGGGACGGGCGCCGCCCACGCAATGGGTGTGCACCGGGCCGGTGTCATACCGCGGGCACGACGCGCTGCGCCGCGACATTGACAACCTGAAAGCCGCACTCGCGGGGGTCGCGCATGAGGAAGCCTTTATGCCGGCGGTATCGCCGACCAACCTCGCCAACTGGAACGTGAACGAATATTACAAGACCGACGAGGAATTCCGCGTGGCGCTCGCCGAGGCGTTGCGCGAGGAATATCGAGCGATCGTCGACGCCGGGCTCGTTTTGCAGATCGACGACCCGCAACTGGCGAGCCACTGGGCGATGCACCCCGAAATCGACATCGAGGAATGCCGCAGATGGGCGGCCGCCAGCGTCGAGTTGCTGAACCATGCGCTCGCCGGCATCCCGGCCGAGCGGGTGCGCTATCACACCTGCTACAGCATCAACATGGGTCCGCGCGTCCACGACATCGAGCTAAAGCACATCGTCGACGTCATGCTGCGGGTTGCCGCCGGCGGCTATTCGTTCGAGGCCGGCAATCCGCGCCACGAGCATGAATGGCGGGTGTGGGAGGACACAAAGCTGCCCGACGGCAAGGTGCTGATCCCCGGTGTCGTGACCCACGCCTCGAACCTCGTCGAGCACCCGGAGGCAATCGCCCAGCGGATCGGCCGCTTTGCCATGGTCGTCGGCCGCGAAAACGTCATCGCCGGCGCCGATTGCGGCTTTGCCAGCTTTTCGACCTCGTGCGAGGTGCACCCCTCGGTCGTGTGGACCAAGCTCGCCGCCCTCGGCGAAGGCGCGCGGCTTGCGACGCGCGAATTGTGGGGCCGCTCGTAAGCATGGGGCTACCGGGCGCGGACGAGGCGGCAGCGCGCCTATTCGGCCGCCCGCAACAGGGTCAGCACGTCGGCTCCGATCGTCTCCGAAGACACGCGCTCGAAGCGTGGGGCGTCGCCCAATGCCGCGAGGCCGAGATCGGCGACCGCCGGCGTCCCGTCGCCGCCGATCAGCAGCGGCGCATGCACCCAGACGAGACGGTCGACGAGCCGGCTGCGGAGCAGCGTCGCGGCGAGCCGTGCGCCGCCGTCGACCAGGACCCTGGTGATCCCGCGTTTGGCGAGCGCCTGAAGGGCGGCGGCGAGGTCGACGCGGCCCCCGGCGTCGGCGTCGACCTCTATCAGGACGGCGCCGTTGTCGCGAAACGCCTCGGCGCGGGCCGGGTCGGCGGTGTGCAAGGTTAGAACCCAGGTCGGGGTCCGGCGCGCGTCGGCGATCACCTGGGCCGTGGGCGGAATGCGCAGCGTGCGGTCCAGCACGACCCGCACCGGCGAATGGCGGCCAAGCCCCGGAAGCCGACAGGTCAGCTGCGGGTCGTCGGCAATCACGGTGCCGGTGCCGACCATGATCGCGTCGTGCTCGGCGCGCAGGCGATGGGTCTGGGCGCGCGCCGCCGCGCCGGTGACCCATTGGCTTTCGCCGGCCATGGTGGCGATACGCCCGTCGAGCGAGGTCGCAAGCTTGAGCGTGACAAGCGGCCGCGCCAGCCGCCGATGAAGAAGAAAGCCGGCGTTGACCTCGGCGGCTTCGGCGGCGCCGAGGCCGGTTTCGACCGCGACGCCGGCCTCGCGCAGCCAGGCGATCCCGGCGCCGGCGACACGCGGGTCGGGATCCTCGAGGGCTACGACGACGTATTTAACACCGGCATCGATCAGCGCGCCGGCGCAGGGCGGCGTCTGTCCCCAATGGCTGCACGGCTCGAGGCTGACATAGGCGGTGGCGCCCAGTGCCGCCGGTCCGGCGCGGCGCAAGGCTTCGGTTTCGGCGTGCGGCCGGCCGCCGGGTTGGGTCCAGCCGCGGCCGACAACGGTTCCCCGGTTGACGAGGACGCAGCCGACGGCCGGGTTGGGCCAGACATTGCCGAGCCCGCGCCGGGCGAGCGACAGGGCCGCGTGCATCCAACGCGCATCGGCGCGCCCATCGCCGTCGGAAACGGCGGCCCGATCGCAGCCGTCACTCGCCATCCGCGGCGATCCGCCCGACGAACTCGCCAAAATCCTTCGCCTCGCGGAAGTTGCGGTAGACCGAGGCAAAGCGGATGTAGGCGACCTGGTCGAGGCTCGCCAGCGCCTCCATGACGAGCCCGCCGATCACGTCGCTCGGGATGTCGGTCTCGCCCGAGCTCTCGAGCTGGCGCACCAGGGAGTTGATAATGCGTTCGACGCGGTCGGGCTCGATCGGCCGCTTGCGCAGCGCGATGTAGATCGAGCGGGCGAGCTTGTCGCGGTCGAAGGCTTCGCGCTGACCGTTTTTTTTGACGACGGTCAGGTCGCGCAGCTGCACCCGCTCGAAGGTCGTGAAGCGAGCCGCGCAATTCGGGCAGAAACGCCGCCGGCGGATCGCGCCGCGGTCGTCGGTCGGCCGCGAATCCTTGACCTGCGTGTCGTCGGCGCCACAAAACGGACAGCGCATCTCTTCCTCCCGTTTCTGCTCGGGTCAGCCGCCCGATTGCCCATAGATCGGAAACCGCCGGCACAGCGCGCGGACTTCCTCGCGCACCCGCACCTCGGTGGCGCCGTTGTCGCCCGGGCGGCGCGCCAATGCTTCCAGCACCTCGACGATCAGCCGGCCGACGGCGCGGAATTCCGCGACGCCAAACCCACGCGTCGTCGCCGCCGGCGAGCCGAGCCGGATGCCGGAGGTGACGGTCGGCTTTTCCGGGTCGAACGGGATGCCGTTCTTGTTGCAGGTGATGCCGGCGCGTTCGAGGCTCGCCTCGGCGTCGCGGCCGGTCAGTTCGAGCGGGCGCAGGTCGACCAGCATCAGATGCGTGTCGGTGCCGCCCGAGACGATCGCCAATCCCGCCTGCGCCAAGCTGTCGGCGAGCGTCCGGGCATTCTCGACGACAGCGGCGGCGTAACGGGCGAAGGACGGCTGCAGCGCCTCGCTGAGGGCCGCCGCCTTGGCCGCGATCACATGCATCAGCGGCCCGCCCTGCAGCCCGGGAAAGACCGCGGCATTGATCTTCCGCCCGATCTCTTCGTCCTCGGCGAGGATCATGCCGCCGCGCGGGCCGCGCAGCGTCTTGTGGGTCGTCGTCGTGACGACATGGGCGTGGGGCAACGGGCTTGGATGCACGCCGCCCGCGACCAATCCGGCGAAATGCGCCATGTCGACCATCAGGTAGGCGCCGACGGTATCGGCGGTCGCGCGAAACCGGGCAAAGTCGATGATTCGCGGATAGGCGCTGCCGCCGGCGATGATCAACTTTGGCCGATGGGCCTGCGCCAGGCGCTCGACCTCGTCGAAATCGATGCGCGCGTCGTCGCGGCGCACGCCATAGGCAACGGCCTTGAACCATTTCCCGGAGAGGTTCGGACGCGCGCCGTGGGTCAGATGGCCGCCCGCCGCCAGCGACATGCCGAGGATCGTGTCGCCCGGGCTCAGCAATGCCAACAGGACGGCCTGGTTCGCCTGCGCCCCCGAATGCGGCTGCACATTGGCAAAGCGGCAATCGAAGAGACGCCTGGCGCGGTCGATCGCCAACTGCTCGGCGACATCGACAAACTCGCAGCCGCCGTAGTAGCGCCGGCCGGGGTAGCCTTCGGCGTATTTGTTGGTCAAAACCGAGCCCTGCGCCTCGAGAACGGCGCGCGAGACGATGTTCTCGCTGGCGATCAGCTCGATCTGCGACTGCTGGCGATCGAGCTCGTGCGCGATGGCCGCGGCGAGCTCGGGATCACCCGCCGCCAGCGGAAGGGAACCGACGCCGTCGGCGACACCGGCGCCGGACGATTGCGGAACGAAAACCATCTGCCGACCCGTCGGTAAGACGCACACCAACCCGGCGCGGCGATCATCGCGTTCCGACCTGGGGCGTTGGCGCTGAACGAACGAAGTTCAAAGCCTACCATATTTCGATGCCGCCTGCCAACCGGCCACCACAAATCGCAAATGTCGGGGAGAGGCGAAGGTCTCCCCGCGGACAATTGCGCTGGCTGGCGGCGCCGCCGGTCAAAGCGCGGCCGATTCTATTGCCGGAGACTGCTCGCGATGTGGCCGAGGCCGCCGACAACAACGCGCGACCCGGCCCGGACCTGCTTCTCCAAGTCGTTGCCGGCACCAGCAAATTACAATGACTGTGCTCTCTCATAGGTTTCCGTTGACACAAGATATTCGTGCGGCAATTATCGGCATTCGCGTGCACATTCAGGCTACTTCGGGGCGAAAGATGGCAGAAACAGCGGCGCCGAGAATGGCGGAGGAAGAGTTGTTGCGGATGACCGCAGACGTGGTTGCCGCTTATGTCAGCAACAACACGTTGCCGACAGGGCAGCTGGCCGAGGTCATCAATGCCGTCTACCGTTCCCTGAAGGGATTGGAGGAGCCGGTCGCCGAGCCGACCCCGGAGCCGGCAAAGCCCGCCGTGCCGATTCGCAAATCGATTACCCCCGATTATTTGATTTGCCTCGAAGACGGCAAGAAATTGAAGATGCTGAAACGGCACCTGCGTTCGACTTACAACATGACGCCGGACGAATATCGCGCGCGTTGGGGGCTGGCGCCCGACTACCCGATGGTGGCGCCGAACTACGCCGAGCAGCGTTCCGCCTTCGCCAAAAAGATCGGGCTCGGCCGCGGCACCGGGCGGCAATCGGTCGCGGGCAAAAAATAGCGTCGCGCCGGCCCATCTCTTTCGCTCTCACCCTCGGCCGACAACGGTCGCGCACCATCTGCCGCGCGCGGCCGTCGCGCCCTGTCGATTCCGGTCATGCCGCGCAGGGGCGTCGCGGTATATTGCCGGCCGCTTCGAACCAAGCGTCCGAGGTCCCCGATGCAAGCCAACGCCACGCACGCTTCGCGCCCCACCGTCGCGAGCCCAGCGGCACCCTCCGAGGCTCGATTTGACTGGTCCGACCCGCTTCTGCTCGAGGGCGAGCTCGGCGAGGACGAGCGGCTGGTGCGCGACAGCGCCCGCGCCTATTGCCAGGACAAGCTGCTGCCGCGCGTGATCGAGGCCAACCGCCACGAGCATTTCGACCGTGAGATAATGACCGAGATGGGGGCGCTCGGCTTTCTCGGCCCGACGATCGACGGCTATGGCTGCGCCGGCGTAAACTACGTTTCGTATGGCCTGATCGCGCGCGAGGTCGAGCGGGTCGACAGCGGCTATCGCTCGGCGATGAGCGTGCAATCGAGCCTGGTCATCTACCCGATCTACGATTTCGGCAGCGAGGCGCAACGCGAGAAATACCTGCCGAAACTGGCCTCGGGCGAGTGGGTTGGCTGCTTCGGGCTGACCGAGCCGGACCACGGGTCTGATCCCGCGGGCATGACGACCCGCGCCGCGGCGGTGGCGGGCGGCTATCTCCTGAACGGCGCCAAGACCTGGATCTCCAACGCGCCGATCGCGGACGTGCTGGTGGTCTGGGCAAAGACCCAGGACGGGGTGATCCGCGGCTTTATCCTCGAGCGCGGGATGAACGGTCTCAGCACGCCAAAGATCGAAGGGAAGTTCAGCCTGCGCGCCTCGGTCACCGGCGAAGTCGTGATGGCCGACGTGTTTGTCCCGGCAGAGAATGTGTTACCCGGCGTCAGCGGCTTGCGCGGGCCGTTCTCGTGTCTCAACAACGCGCGCTACGGCATTGCCTGGGGGGGGATGGGGGCCGCCGAGTTCTGCTGGCACCAGGCGCGCGACTATACCCTGGCGCGGCGCCAGTTCGGCCGGCCGCTCGCCGCCAACCAGCTGATCCAGAAAAAGCTCGTCGACATGCAGACGGAGATCACGCTCGGCCTCAACGCCTGCCTGCGCCTCGGGCGCCTCAAGGACGAGGGGCGCGCCTCGCCCGAAATGGTCTCGCTGTTAAAACGCAACAACGCCGGCAAGGCGCTCGACATCGCGCGCATGGCACGCGACATGCTCGGCGGCAACGGCATTTCCGACGAGTACCACGTGATCCGCCATGTGATGAACCTCGAAGCGGTCAACACTTACGAAGGCACGCACGACATCCACGCGCTGATCCTCGGCCGCGCCCAGACCGGCATCGCTGCGTTCGCCGGCTAGGGTCGCGTTCGCCGGCTAGGGTCGCGTTCGCCGGCTAGGGGCGCGTTCGCCGGCTAGGGTCGCGTTCGCCGGCTAGGGGCGCGTTCGAGCAAACCATCCTCCCGAGCCGTCGGGCGGGATCTGCGGGTCTGCTCCATGCCCCATTTGACGGGTGTACGGTAAGAGCGTACATTGTATGGCAAATGATAATTCGGAGCATCCGTCATCGGGGCCTATTGCGCCTCATCGAAGACGATGACAGTCGGGAACTCCGCAACGATTAGGTGCGGCGGCTGCGCAATATCCTCGCGGTGATGATCGCACGGCCGACATCGGCGGCGTGACCGGGCCGCCCGGCTGGCGCGTGCACCAGCTCGGAGGCGACCGTGCCGGCACATGGAGCATTTCGGTCGGCGGCAATTGGCGGCTGACCTTTGAGGTTCGGCAGAACGAAACCTGCGACCTCGACTTGGAGGATTATCACTGATGAGCCGCGCACCCGCCAGAATAGCAATGGTCCCGCCGCATCCGGGCGCGTTCATCCGTGAGGAAATTCTCGACGAGATCGGCTTGTCGGTCAGCGAGGCCGCGAAGGTGCTGGACGTGCGCCGCGCCACCCTCTCCGACCTGATCAACGGCAATGCGGCGCTCTCTGCGGAGATGGCGCTGCGGATCGAGAAGGCGTTCGGTGTGAAGATGGAAACGCTGTTGAATATGCAGGCATGGCACGAGGCTCATGCGATGCGGCAAAGGGAAGACGAGATTGCCGTCAAGCCGTACCGGCTCCCTGCCCCCAAACCGGGTTAATTCTCACTGAAATAATCGCGCGGCGGCTTGCCGAGGGCATGGCGAAACATCGCCGTGAAGGCGCTGGCGCTGTCATAGCCGACAGCGCGCGCGGCGGCGGCGACGTCGCGCCCCTGCGCCAGCCGCACCAGCGCTTCGGCGAGCCGGACCTGGTGCCGCCAGTCGACAAAGCGCATCCCGGTCTCGCGCTCGAAAAGCCGCGCCAGGGTGCGGCTGCTGGCGCCGGCCGTAGCCGACCACTCCTCCAAGGTGTCGCGCCGGGCCGGGTCGCGCAACAGCGCCTCGCAGACCCGCAGCAGCCGCTTGTCGCGCGGCATCGGAATATGCAGCGGCTGCGCGTCGAGCATCCGTATTTCGTCGAGGAACAGCGCGGCCACGTGGCCCCATCGCCCGGTTTCGTCATAATCGAGCGGGGCCGCGACAAGCTCCAGCATCAGCGCGCGCAGCAGCGCCGACACCAGGACGACCTTGCAGACCTCGGCGACGGCCGCCGCGACCCCCCGGTCGACATAGATCGCGCGCATCGCCACAGGGCCCGACATCCGGATCGCGTGCTCGGTCCCGGCCGGGATCCACAGCGCCCGGTTCGGCGGCACGACCCAGGTGCCGCGGGCCGCCGTCACCGTCATCACGCCGCGCGCCGCCCAGGTCAGCTGCGCGCGCGGATGAGAGTGCGGCTCGATCCGAAACCCGTCGGGAAACTCCTTCGCCATGCCGGCGAGCGGACGCGGCGTGTCCTGGTAATCCGCCCGGTCGGTGCTTTTCATGTTGTCCGCCTCGCGACGATCATTGACCGGACAGATTAGATCGGACGGCCTATGTAAGGAGGCCGCGCGCTCCCTGTCGATCGGAAGGACGCCGTGAAATCATCGTCCCGTGTCATCGGCTTTATCAACGCCGGCCACCTGCTCGACCACATGGTCATGCTGATCTTCCCGACCGCCGTGCTCGGGATGCAGGCCGATTTCGCCCGGCCCTACAGCCAGCTGATCGCGCTGGCGCTCGGCGGGTTCATCATGTTCGGGGCGGGCTCGCTGCCCGCCGGGTGGCTCGGCGACCGCTGGAGCCGCCGCAACATGCTGGCGGTATTTTTTCTCGGGGTCGGCGTAGCGGCGATTGCGACCGGCTTCACCCGGACCCGCTGGGAGCTGGCGGCGGGGCTGGCCGCGATCGGGCTCTTTGCTGCGATCTACCACCCGGTCGGAACCGCGATGCTGGTCAGCCATGCCGACCGCGTCGGCCGCGCGATCGGGGTCAACGGCGTGTGGGGAAATCTCGGCGTCGCGTTCGCGGCGCTCGCGACGGGTGCGGTCACCCAGTGGGTTGGCTGGCGTTGGGCCTTCATCCTACCGGGGGCGGCCGCGCTCGCGATCGGCGCCCTTTATCTCGCCCTCGTCCCGCCCGAGGCCAACCAGAGCGGGCGGACCGTCGCCCGCGACGCCCGCTTTCCGCGCGCCGTCATCGTCCGGGCGTTTCTCGTGCTGGCCCTCGTCACCTTGTCGGGCGGGGTGGTTTTCAACGCCATGACGGTGGCGCTGCCCAAGATGATCGACGAGCGGCTGCCGCAGCTCGCCGGCTCGACCCTCGGGGTCGGCATTCTGGTCTGCGCCGTCTACGTCGTCGGCGCGATGGCGCAGCTCGTCATGGGCCGCCTGATCGACCGCCATCCGCTGAAGGTCGGCTTTTTGGCTCTAGCATTGTTCCAGGCACCGCTGCTGCTTGCCGCCTCCTGGACGAGCGGCTGGCCGATGGTGGTCGTGCTCGCCGGACTGGTGTTCGCGGTATTCGGCCAGATCACCTTCAACGACGGCATGGTGGCGCGCTACACCGACGCCGGCTGGCGGGCGCGGGTGTATGCGGTGCGCTATCTGCTGTCGTTTGGGGTGGCGGCGTCGGCGATCCCGCTCGTCGCGGCGATGCACGCGCATGGCGGGTTCGGAGCGCTGTTCGAGGTTCTCGCGGTGTTTGGTGCGGTGGTCCTGTTTGGCGCGGTGCTGTTCCCCTATCGCCGCGACGAGCTCACCGCCATGGCGCCGGTGGCGAGGGCCAGCGCCGCCGAATGACGGCGGCCGGCTGACCAACTGAATCGCTTTTCGCCGATGGCGCTGCAATCGAGCCCCGCGCCGACGGGAACGCTATGGGGATCGGCTCGGTTTCGCGTATAGAGGGAAACGCAATCGACCGAGGTTGACCGCAATGCCGTCCCGCCATCGCCCCCGCCCCGTGGTCTTGTGCATTCTCGACGGCTGGGGCGAGCGCAGCGGCGCCGCGGACAATGCGATCGAGACTGCGCACATGCCGGTCTGGCGCCGGTTGATGGCGCGCTGGCCGCACGCGCGGCTCCAGGCAAGCGAGCATTATGTCGGGCTTCCCGACCACCAGATGGGGAATTCCGAGGTCGGGCACACCAATATCGGGGCGGGCCGCCTCGTGATGCAGGATTTGCCGCGCATCGACACGGCGATCGCCTCGGGCGAGATGGCGCATATGCCGGCGCTGCACGATTTTGCCGCCCGGCTCAAAGAGAGCGGCGGGTGCGCGCACGTGCTGGGGCTGCTGTCGCCCGGTGGCGTGCATTCGCACCAGCGCCAGATCGCAGCACTCGCGCGGATCGTCGCCGAGGCGGGGGTGCCGGTCGCGATCCACGCGTTCCTCGACGGGCGCGACACCCCGCCCAAGGCTGCGCTCGCCTATTTGAAGGATTTTGAGGACGACCTCGCCGGCCTCGAAAACCTGCGCGTCTTCACGATCTGCGGCCGCTATTTCGCGATGGACCGCGACCGGCGCTGGGACCGGGTCGAGAAGGCTTATGGCGTCATCGTCGATGGCCGGGGCGAAGCCGCAGCCGATGCGGCCAGCGCCGTCGCGGCAGCCTATCGGCGCGGCGAAACCGACGAATTCGTGGCGCCGACCGCGATTGCCGGATATCGCGGGATGCGGGACGGCGACGGGCTGCTGATCGCCAACTTTCGCGCCGACCGGGTGCGCGAGATCGCGACGGCGTTGCTCGACCCGGGCTTCTCCGACTTCG
Source organism: Allostellaceae bacterium (assembly GCA_035570595.1). Taxonomy (GTDB): domain Bacteria; phylum Pseudomonadota; class Alphaproteobacteria; order ATCC43930; family CGMCC-115725; genus AP-15. Next base: position 8,706 of record DATMLF010000131.1, on the reverse strand, counting down.
ACCGCCCGCGGCGGATCGGGTTTGCCGCGGCCCTCGGCCTCGTCGAATACTCGACCGAGCTGAACCGGTTTCTCGCGACGTTGTTCCCGCCCGAAGATCTCGCCGACACGCTTGGCGAGGTTGTCTCGAAAGCGGGCCTTCGTCAGTTGCGCATTGCCGAGACCGAAAAATACGCCCATGTCACGTTTTTCCTGAACGGCGGGCGCGAGACGACCTTTCCCGGCGAAGAACGGATTCTGGTGCCGTCGCCACGGGTGGCGACCTATGACCAGCAACCCGAAATGTCGGCGGTCGAGGTCACCGACAAGGTCGTCGAGGCGATCGCGGCCGGCCATTTCGATGTGATCGTGCTCAACTACGCCAATGCTGACATGGTCGGCCATACCGGCCGGCTCGACGCCGCGGTCCGGGCGGTCGAGACCGTCGACACATGCCTCGGGCGGTTGACGGCGGCGGTGCAGCAGGCGGGCGGCACGCTCGTCGTCACCGCCGACCACGGCAACGCCGAGACGATGCGAGACCCCGAGACCGGCGAGCCACATACCGCGCATACCCTGAACCCGGTGCCGTTCCTGGTCGTCAACCCGCCGGCCGCAGTCGCCCATCTTGAGGACGGGCGACTTGCCGACGTGGCGCCGACCCTGCTCGACATCCTCGGTCTCGGCCAGCCGGCGGCGATGACCGGCCACAGCCTGATCCGCCTCGCGGACAACCGGCTCAGCGCCAACTAGTCGCACGCCGGCGCCGACCTTGATTATCGACCGGGCTGCCGGATATCATCGGCGTTCGCCGAGGCCGGGTGCAATCACAAGGTGCGTAAATGGGAAGGTTGGGGTTGATTGCGGCAACCGCCGCAGCAGTATTGGCATTTTCTTTACGCTATGACGTCGGCGTCGCCGCCCCAAGCTCGTCGGAAGCCTACAAAGAACTTAATTTATTTGGTGAAGTGTTTGAGGACGTGCGCGCCGACTACGCCGGCAAGGTCGATGACGACCAGCTGGTCGAATCCGCGATCAACGGCATGTTGACCTCGCTCGACCCGCACTCGAATTACTTGAACACGAAAAACTTCGACGACATGAAGGTGCAGACCCGCGGCGAGTTCGGCGGGCTCGGCATCGAAGTCTCGATGGAAAACGGCCTCGTCAAGGTGGTTTCGCCGATCGACGACACCCCGGCGGCGCATGCCGGGCTGAAACCCGGCGACATGATCACCCAGATCGACGGCCAGCCGGTGCAAGGGATGACCTTGCCGCAGGCGGTCGAAAAGATGCGCGGCCCGATCAACAGCGACATCCGGCTGACGATCCAGCGCAAGGGGCGCGACCCGTTCGACGTGAAGCTTACCCGAGCGACGATCCGCATCCAGTCCGTGCGCTCGCATCTGGTCGGCGACGACATCGGCTACATCCGGATCACGTCGTTCAACGAGCAGACCGATGTCGGGCTCAACAACGCGATGAAGAGCATCAAGCAGCAGGCCGGCAACAAACTGCGCGGGATTGTTCTTGATTTGCGCAACAACCCAGGCGGGCTGCTCGACCAGGCGGTGGCGGTTTCCGACGCGTTCCTCGACAAGGGGGAGATCGTGTCGACGCGCGGCCGGGTCGCCGACGACGCGCAGCGCTATGACGCGCGGCCAGGCGACATCGCCGCCGGGCTGCCGGTCGCGGTGCTGATCAACGGCGGCTCGGCCTCGGCGAGCGAGATCGTCGCCGGCGCTCTGCAGGACCACCATCGCGCGATCCTTCTCGGCACGCGCTCGTTCGGCAAGGGGTCGGTGCAGACGATCATCCCGCTGCCCGGGCACGGTGCGATGCGGCTGACGACCGCGCGCTACTACACGCCGTCGGGGCGCTCGATCCAGGCGAAGGGCATCGAGCCCGACATCGTCGTCGAGGCGGCCAAGATCGAAACTCCTCCCGACAAGAAGGGGGCGAAGGTGGCCGAGGCCGCCGGGGACAAGACCGACGATTCGGGCGACGACGACGCGTCGGTCGATCCGACGATCATGGGGACCGCCGCCGATTATCAATTGACGCGTGCCGTCGACATGCTGCGCGGCATGGCGCTCTACAACGGGCGCATGACGAACTGAGGAGAGGCAACCAAGCCGCCCGGTCGGCGTTGGGGAGGGATGCGGCAGGCGATCGACAGAACGCGCTACCGGCAGTGCGTCGGCATCATGCTGGTAAACAGGCTTGGCCATGTGCTTGTCGCGCGCCGCGCCGACATGCCGGCGACCCCGGCGTGGCAGATGCCGCAGGGCGGCATCGACTGGGGCGAGACGCCGCGCGAAGCGGCGTTGCGCGAGCTCGAGGAGGAGATTGGCACCCGCAAGGCCGAGATCGTCGCCGAAAGCCGCGGCTGGCTGGCCTATGACTTTCCGGCCGAGGTTGCCGGCCGGATATGGGGCGGGCGCTTTCGCGGCCAGCGCCAGAAGTGGTTTCTGATGCGCTTTACCGGGTGCGACGCCGACATCGACCTGGGGTCGAGGCACGCCGAGTTCGACGCGTTCCGCTGGGTCGACGCGGAAGAGGTGCCGCGGCTGATCGTCGCCTTCAAACGCCGGCTCTACATCGCGGTCGTCAGCGAGTTTCGCGAGCATTGCCGCGCTTTGTGCGCCGGGGAATAAAGCGAGCCGTCCTGGCTCAGCCTAGCCTAGCTCCGGGGCAACCGCGCCACCGCCGCGTCGACGGCGGCGGCGTCCGGCATCCCGGATTGGGCCCCCTGCGCGAGGCAGGCGAGCCCGGCGGCGGCGCACGCGCGCGCCAACCCGGCTTCGAGCGGCGCGCCAAGATCGAGTGCCGCGGCCAGCACGCCGACAAACGTGTCGCCCGCACCCGTCGTGTCGACCGGGACAATCGGCAACGCCGGCACCGTCAAAATCCTGCCGTCGGCGAGAAAGGCGGTGGCGCCGGCCCGGCCGCGGGTGACGACAAGCCCCCGCCGCAGCCGTGCCGCGACGCCCGGCGGGTCGGCGGCGAGAGACGCCGCTTCCCCCTCGTTCGCGACGACAAGGTCAAGGTCAAGCTCGCCCAGCCGCTCCACTTCGACCGGCAGCGCCGGTGCGAGGTTCAGCAACGCGCGCCCGCCGCGGGCACGCACCCGCCGGATCACGCGGGCGGTTTCGCCAAACGGCACCTCCATCTGCGCGACGAGGATCGTGGCCGGGCCGAGCAGCTCGTCGGGCACGAAATCGGCCCGCACGGCGCCGTTGGCGCCCGAAGCGACCGCGATCATGTTTTCGCCGGCCGCCGAGACCATGATCGCCGCGCACCCGGTCGGCTGGCCGACGGCCCGCACCGGCCGGATGTCGACCCCGGCCCGGCGCAATGGGTCGAGCGCCGCCGCGGCGAAAGCGTCATAACCGACCGCGCCAACCAGCACGACCTCGGCTCCGGCGCGGCGCGCGGCCAGCGCCTGGTTCGCGCCCTTCCCTCCCGGCAGCACCGCGTAGTCGCCGCCGAGCACGGTCTCGCCCGCCGCGGGCAGCCGTGGGACGGGCACGACCACGTCGACATTGATCGAGCCGAAAACCAGGATCATGCGTCGCACCCCGCTTCGCGCCAGCAGGCAACGGGTGTAATCAGTGATCGGGTCGCCGGGATGACAAGGCTGCACAGCGGGACGGAGAGGGCGATGAAGCTCAACGGCACGACAATTCCCGATGCGCTCGTCGAGCGGGTCGTTGCCCGGCGCGGGAGCGAGCATTGCTTCGCCGATCTCGACCCGGCGCGCACGGCGCTCGTCGTGATCGACATGCAGCACGCCTTTATGACCGACGGCGTCGGTCATGCGGTATGCCCGGCGGCGCGCGACATCGTTCCGGCGGTCAATCGGCTCGCCGCGGCGGTGCGCGAGACGGGTGGCGGAGTGTTCTGGATCCAGATGACGCACGACCGGCGCTGCCTGGAGGACTGGTCGGTGGCGCACGAGATGGTCTCCGCCGAAATGCGCGAGAAGCGCGTCGCGGCACTCTCCGAAGGCGGGCTCGGTCATCAGCTGTGGCCCGACCTCGACGTCCAGCCGCAAGACGAGATCGTCAACAAATACCGTTACAGCGCCTTTATGCCGGGGACCTCGGAGCTGCCGGAGCGGCTGCGGGCGCGCGGCTTTGACACGGTGCTGGTCACCGGGACCGTGACCAACGTCTGCTGCGAGAGCTCGGCGCGGGACGCCAACATGACGAATTTCCGCACGATCATGGTCAGCGACGCCAACGCCGCCGCCACCCAGGCGGAGCACGACGCGTCGCTCGCCGCGTTCTACAACATCTTCGGCGACGTGATGGACACCGATATGATCGTCGAGCGTCTTCAGCGTGTGCCTTCGGCGCGCGCCGCGTAGCCGGCAACCTTCGGTAACGATCGGCAAGGGAGGGCACCATGCGAGAGAACCGGGTAAAGCGCATCCTGCGCGAGGGCGGCTTGGCGCTGGGGACCCACGTCGGGGGCATTCCCGACCCGCAGATCGTCGAGATCATCGGGCTCGCCGGCTTCGACGCCGCCTTTATCGACATGGAGCATACAAGTTTCGACCTGCACGACGTGCAGGCGATGGTGATGGCGGCCGAACGGGTCGGCGTCACCCCGATCGTGCGCACGCCGGGGTTCGACCCGGCCTTTATCCTGCGCCTCCTCGACATGGGCGTGCAGGGCATCCAGGTGCCGCATGTGCACAACGCCGAGACCGCGCGCGCCGCGGTGAACGCGGTGCGCTATCCGCCGCAGGGCGAGCGCGGCATGGCGGCCGGCAGCCGGGCAGCCGAGTTTGGCCGCATTCCGCTCGTCGAGCACATGGCGCAATCGAACCGCGAGATCCTGCTCGCCTGCATGATCGAGGACATGGAAGCGGTCGAGCGCATCGACGAGATCGCGGCGGTCGAAGGGGTCGACCTGCTGGCGGTGGGCCCATCCGACCTGTCGCGCTCGCTGGGCGTCAGCGGAACCCCCGACCACCCGAGGCTGGTGGCGGCGGTCGACCGCGTGCGCGAAGCCGCGAAAACGAGCGCCGGCGCACGGCTCGCGCTGCCGTTGAACCATGCCGCCTTCCCGCGCAACGCGGGCCAGCTGAAGGCGCTCGGCGCCGGCTACACCAATTGCGCCCCGACCCCGGAAGCGCGCCTCTTGAAGTCGATGCGCGAGCAGGCCGACGAGGCGCGCAAGCAGCTCGGCTAGAACGGGCCGCCGCCGAACTGTTGGCGCCGGGGCAGCATGCGCCCGCGGACTGACCGAATGCCCCTTGCGCCGACAGCGACCCGCGGCCTCAAGGCCCGCACGCTCGGCCACGCCTGCCTCGCGATCTACCGCGACGGCGAGCGCCCGCTGCTGCTGACGGACCCGTGGCTCGTCGGCTCGGTCTACTGGCGCAGCTGGTGGCTGCAGCATTACCCCGATGCCGCGGAGATCGCTTGGCTAGCGACCGCGGCGCACGTCTATGTGACGCACGAGCACCCCGATCACTTCCACATGCCGTCGATCCGCCGCCTCGGCGCCGGGCCGACCTATCTGTTCCCCGCACTCGCCGAGCGCGGCTTTCTCGGCCATCTCGGCGAGCGCGGCTACCGCGCCGAGATCGCGCCGCCGTTACGCTGGCTGCCGCTTAGCGAGGGGGTGTCGATCCTGTCGATCCCGGCATGGAACGACGACAGCCTGCTGCTGGTCGACACCCCGAACGCGCTGATCCTCAACCTCAACGACGCGAAGCCCTTGCCGCCGGTGCTGCGGGCGATCTCCCGCGCCGCCGACCGGATCGCCAAGCCGCGTGTGCTGTTGTGCAGCTATTCACCGGCGAGCCTCGTCAACAGCTTTGTCGACGACAACGGCGTCGTGGCGCTGCGGTCCCCCCGTCATTACGTCGAGTACGCCTGCCGGCTGTGCGACCGGCTCGGGATCGACCATTACCTGCCGTTCGCGAGCCAGGCGGTGTTTCGCCGCGCCGACAGCGCCTGGGCGAACGAGTACGGCACCACCTACGACGATCTGCGCCGGTATTGGCGGTCGCGCGCGCGGCTGCTGCCGCCCTACACGACGCTCGATCTAGACGATTTCAGCTACGTCGCGGTGCCCGCGGGAGAGTACCGTCCGATCGACCCGGCGACCCTCGCCCGGCGCACCGCCGAGCGCGCGATCGCGGAGGAAGAAGCCGAAATCGCGCCAGCCGAAACCGCGCTGCTCGAGCGCAAGCTGAACGCGTTTCGCTGGCTGCTGCGGCTGTTGTTCCGGCGCGGCTTTTCGTTCCGGTTGGGCGCGAGGCGCCTGCGCTACAACCCCGGGCAGGGTCGGCTGGAGGACGTCACCGCGGAGGAGGTCGGCGCGGCCGACGGCGGCGCGGTCGGGGATTTTGTCGTCGACGTGCCGAAGGCGACGATGAAGGAGGCGTTGCGCAACAATCACGTCTCCGACCTCGGCATCACGATGTTCGTGCGCATTCGGCTGCTGCGAGCGGTCGACCCGCGCAAGGCCTACGGCTTGTTCGTGCTGTTCCAATTCGACGATTACGGCCACCTCGCCGGCGTTCGGCCGTTCCTGCGCTGGCTCGGCCGCGGGCTGCGTTTCACGCTCGTCCCACACCTGCCGTCGCCGCCCCCGCAGCGCTGAGGCCCTTGGCCGTCGACGAGCCGCGTTGGCCGCTCAGCCCGGATGCGCGCCCGCTTCGCCGCGAACCGCGCGCTGCAGATAGTCGACCGCCGCGTCGAGCTGCGCATCCTTGGCCGTGCCGATGATCAGCGGCTTGATCGGGTGCTCGCCGCCCTCGGCCCCCTCAAGCGAGGCGGCCGCCGCGGCGCTGAGGTGGCCGCTCAGCGGGCCGGTGTTTTTCAACGCGCCGTAGAGGTCGCTTTCGTGGCTGAGGACGGCGTTCGCGACCTGCTCGCTCTTGGGCAAGGTGACGACGATGTCGGGGCTGATGCCCTGGCCCTGGATCGAGCGGCCCGAGGGCGTGTAGTAAAGCGCCGTCGTCAACCGCAAGGCGCCGTGACCCTCGATCGGGATGATCGTCTGCACCGAGCCCTTGCCAAAGCTGCGGGTGCCCATCACGGTCGCCCGATGGTCGTCCTGCAAGGCCCCGGCGACGATTTCGGCGGCCGAGGCGGAGGCGCTGTTGATCAGCACCACCATCGGCACGCCGGGGATCAGGTTGCCGGCGACCGGCGCGCGGTAGACCCGGTCGTCGTCGCGGTTGCGGCCTTTGGTCGTCACCACCACGCCGCCGTCGACGAACTCGCCGGTCACGTCGACCGCGGCGTCGAGCAAGCCGCCCGGATCGTTGCGCAGATCGAGGACAAACCCGTTCAGCCGGCCGTGCGCCTGCGCCTTCATCTTGGCGATCGCGTCCGCCAATTCGGTCGCGGTGTTCTCGGTAAAGGTCGTGACCCGCGCATAGCCGATCCGGTCGCCCTGCAGCGAGGATTTGACCGAGACAACGTGGATGACGCTGCGGGTCAGGCTCACGTCAAAGGGCGGCCGGTCGGCGCGGGCGATCTCCAGGGTCACGCGCGAGCCGGGTGCGCCGCGCAACCGCTTGACGACCGCCTCGACATCCATGCCCGTGGTGGCGAGCCCGTCGATCTTGACGATGCGGTCGCCGGGCTCGATCCCGGCATTGGCCGCCGGGGTGCCGTCGATCGGCGAGATCACCTCCGGCACCTTGCCTTCGAGGGTCAGCTCGATGCCGATCCCGCCGAACTCGCCGCGCGTGACCGCGGTCATCTGCTGGTACTGATCCGAATCCATGTAGTCGGAATGCGGGTCGAGCCGCGTCAGCATGCCCTTCAGCGCATCCGTCGTCAGCTCGTCGCCGGGGACGGGCTCGACATAGTTGCGCTGCACGACCCGGGCTACGTCCTGCAACAGCGCGAAGTCGGTCGGGTCGCCGGACGAGGACGACGCGGCCGCCCCGGCCCCGGCGCTGTCGCAGCCGTAAAGAGTGAGCGAGATCAGCGCGACCGCGGTTGCCCTGACGGCGAGGCGATGCAGGCGCGACAACGTGATCGGGCGTCTGTGGGGCGCGGTCATTGGACCCTTTTGGGCGATCATCGGAGCCTTTGGCGGCGAGCGGCCCGCGGGCGGCGGGGCGGGACAACGGGAACCCCGGATGATCCTTGTCGGCCGGGACCCGCGGACATCCCCCGCAAGGCGCGGCCGAACCGTAATCCGGTCGCCGCAGAATGTAGTCCTCCGGCTGGCCGCGTCCAAGGGCACGACGCCGCATCGCGACGCCGGTCATGGCGCCCGCGGCCCGGCGCCACTATAACTAGGCGTCGCAGCGCACACCCGCGGAAAGGATCGCGATGACGAGTGGCAAGCCGGCCCAACGGCTGACCGTGCAAGGGATCGAGCTCGAAATGCTGCGGCGCGGCGCCGGCCATCCGCTGTTGCTGCTGCACGGCTTCGACACGATCGACGCCGCGGCGCCGTTTGTCGACCGCCTCGCCCGGCATGGCGAAGTCGTCGCCCCCTCCTCGCCCGGCTTTGGCAACACGCCGCGACCGCAGAATTTTGACACGGTCTACGACCTCGTCCATCTCTACCTTTCCGCCCTCCGCGAATTGCCTGGCGACAAGGTCACCGTCGTCGGCTTTTCGTTTGGCGGCTGGCTCGCCGCCGAGGTCGCGGCCGCCTGCACCCATCGCATCGCCAAGCTGATCCTCGTCGACCCCGTCGGCATCAAGATCAGCGACCGCGAGACCGCCGATATCCTCGA
>DATMLF010000130.1:0-7905 GCA_035570595.1 Allostellaceae bacterium | reverse complement strand
CCCCAGATCAGCATCTGCAAGGTCGGCCAGTAGAGCAGCTCCAGGGTGCGCGGCCACGAGCTGCGCAACAGGTAAAGATATCGCAGCAGCATCGCCCAGACCCGGCCCGCCGACCCGCCGGTTGCGCCGTGGTCTGCGCGGCTCACGACACCGCCTCCAGCGTCGGCTCGGGCTTGCGCACGATGTGCAGAAAAACCTCTTCGAGATTGGCGCGGCCGTAGCGGGCGATCAGCGCCCGCGGGCTGCCGCGGTCGACGATCCTGCCGGTCTTCATCATCAGGACGTCGGCGCACATCCGCTCGACCTCGGCCATGTTGTGCGAGGCCATCAGGATCGTCGCCCCGGTGCGCGCCTGCCAGGCTTCGAGATAGCCGCGCACCCAGTCGCCGGTGTCGGGGTCGAGCGAGGCGGTCGGCTCGTCCAGCAGCAACAGCTCAGGCTCGTTCAAGAGCGCCTTGGCAAGCGCCACCCGGGTCTTTTGACCGGCCGACAACTTGCCCGCCGGCCGGTCGAGAAACGCGCCGACCTGCAAGTCGGCGGCCAATGCCTCGATCCGCTCGCGGCGGCGGCGCAAGCCGTAGAGCCGGGCGTAGATCAACAGATTCTGGCGCACCGTCAGCCGATGCGGGAGGTCGACAAAGGGCGACGAGAAATTCATCCGCGGCAGCACCCGGTAGCGGTGGCGCAGGATGTCCTCGCCGAGCACGTGCACCGTGCCCGAGGTCGGCAGCAGCAGCCCGAGCAGGATCGACAGGGTCGTCGTCTTGCCGGCGCCGTTGCCGCCGAGCAACGCCGTCACGACTCCGCGCTCGACCGTAAAGCTGATCCCGTCGACCGCAATCGCGGACGGATAGCGCTTGACCAGCGTCTTGACTTCTATGGCGGGTGCGGGCATCGCCCCTATATGGCGCATCATGCCGCGATCGGCCAGCATCGGGCTGGCATGCGCCACTGCGGGTCGGGCATACCCGGCCCAACCGCGCGGCGCTCTTCGGACGGGACCCTATCGTGACCGACACCACGCTTCCGCCCGTCAGCGACCCCGATCCCGAATCGGGCCGCATCAGCCTGCGCACCCTGGTGCCGATCCGCTGGGTGGCGATTGCCGGGCAGGCTCTGGCGATCGTGACCGTCCATTACGGGCTCGGCTTCCGGCTGCCGCTGGTCGCGGCGCTCGTCGTCGTCGCCGCCTCGGCATTGCTCAACCTCGTGTTGATCGTGCGCCGCCAGGTCGCGCGCGAGCTCACCGAGCGCTACGCCGAGCTGTGCCTCGGCTACGACATCCTGCAGCTGGGGATCCTGTTGTACCTGACGGGCGGGCTGCAGAACCCGTTCTCGATCCTGATCTTGGCCCCCGTCACGGTCGCGGCGACGATCTTGTCGCGGCGCCCGGTGATCGCGCTCTCGATCCTCGCGGTCGCCGCGATCAGCGTCCTGGCGTTGTGGCATTTCCCGTTGCCGTGGCGCAGTGGGCCGGGGCCGCTCGTGTTTCCGCCCGAGATCGTCGTCGGCACCTGGACGGCGCTCGTGCTGGCGACCGTGTTCATCGCCGGCTACACCTGGAGTGTGGCGCAGGACGCCCGCCGGCTGCGCGACGCGATGGCGGCGACCCAACTCGCCCTGGCGCGCGAGCAGCGGGTCTCGGCGGTGGGGGCGCTCGCCGCGGCGGCGGCGCACGAGCTCGGAAGCCCGCTCGCGACGATCGCGGTCGTCGCCAAGGAACTGGTGCGCGAGCTGCCGCCCCGCAGCCCCCATGCCGAGGACGCCGCGCTGCTGATGAGCCAGTCGGAGCGCTGCCGCCTCATTCTCGCCGAGCTGTCGCAGCGGCCCGAGGAGGACGGCGGCTCGCCCTACACTCGGCTGTCGATTTCGGCCCTGGTCGAGGCCGCCGGCGCGCCCCACCGCGAGCGCGGCGTCCGGCTGATCTTCGCCGCGACCGGTTCGGCTGAGGACGACGAGCCGCAGGTGCGGCGCAGCCCCGAGATCATGCACGGGCTCAACAACCTGATCCAGAACGCGGTGCAGTTCGCCCGCCGTGAGGTGACGGTGACGACCTTTTGGGACGCGCGCCGGGTAACGGTCGAGATCGCCGACGACGGTCCCGGTTTTATGCTGCATCTGCTCGGCCGGCTCGGCGAGCCGTATCTCTCGACCCGCTCGGGTGCGGCCGACCATATGGGGCTCGGCATTTTTATCGCGCAGAGCCTGTTGGAGCGCAGCGGCGCCCGGCTGACCTTCGAGAATCTCGAAGAGGGCGGCGCCCATGTTGCGGTTTCGTGGAGTCGTGCCAATCTGGAGGCGGTGGAAAAATTCCGCCCCACGGCGGCGCTGGCGCGCGAGCAGCGCTAGCGGTCGCCGGACCGCGGCCGGCGACAAAAGGCGAGCCCCGATGAACGCTATCGACCGACCGATCCGACCCGCTGCCGCCGACGGCCCGTCGGCCGCCTTGCGCGGCCTGCCCGAGGGCGAGCGCACTTTGTTGATCGTCGACGACGACGCGCCCCTGTGCCAGCGGCTGGCACGGGCGATGGAGCGGCGCGGCTTTGTCGTCGCCACCGCCGACAGTGTGGCCGCCGGCACCGCCGCCGCGACCGAGCGCCCACCGGCCTTTGCCGTCGTCGACATGCGGCTCGGCGACGGGCGCGGGCTCGACGTCGTGACGGCACTGCGACAGGCGCGGCCCGGCGCCCGCATCGTCATGCTGACCGGCTACGGCAACATCGCGACCGCGGTCGCCGCGGTCAAAGCCGGGGCCATCGACTATCTGCCAAAGCCGGCCGACGCCGACGCTGTCGAGCGCGCGCTGCTCGCCCAGGAAGACGGCGCCCCGGAGCCGCCGGAGGACCCGATGTCGGCCGACCGGGTGCGCTGGGAGCATATCCAGCGGGTGTTCGAGCTGTGCGAGCGCAACGTCTCGGAAACCGCCCGCCGCCTCAAGATGCACCGCCGCACCCTGCAGCGCATCCTCGGCAAGCACGCCCCGCGCAGCTGACGCATAGGGCGGGCGGGGGGCATCGCCAGGTCCGCTCTCGCTCTCCATCGAGCGTCGGCCGAATTCCCGGTTCGCCCGGAAATATTCGGTATTATGGAGAAAGCGCTACAGCGAAACTTAGCAGCCTCACTTAACTATTTCAGGATTGGTTGGGTCGGGAGGGAGGCGCGCCAACGAAATGTGTAGTGCGGAGTTTCAAGCGTATACGGTGAGATTTCTGGCATAGCTATAGCCGGAAACAGAAGTTGCGTTGAAATTATTGGTGGAGGCTGACGATCTATTGCGGATATTTCTTCGTCATAATTGGGAATCCTACGAAACCGCGCCCGTATCGGGAAGCCCCATAAAGGAAGCAAGAGTAATTATCCCACAAATAGGCGTTGTCACGCGCGCGGTTCGTGCAGCTTGCGCCGGCTCACGGGCTTGACGTCGATCTCGCCTTCGCGCTGGCGGGCCTGGGCCAGGTTGTACGCCATTTGAAGCTGCAGCCAGGTTTCCGCGCCGCCGCCGAATGCCTTGTCGAGGCGGATCGCCATTTCGGCCGAAATACCGCTCTTGCCGTTGACCAGGTTGTCGAGCGTGTGGCGCGTCACGCCCAAGACCTCGGCGGCCTCGGTAATCGTCAAATCCAGCGGCTCGATGCAGTCATGCCGCACCGAAAGGCCCGGATGGGGCGGGTTTTTCATCGTCATGATCATGCCCAGCGCCTCCAATGGTAATCGATCAAGATGTGTCCACTCTCAGTCGTCATCGCCGGGCTCGGCCCGCTGATCCACGTCCTTCTCGACCGCGATGCGGGTACGTGGATGCCCACGGATCAAGCCCGTGGGCTAAAGGCCAACGGAACAAGCCCGGCGATGACGACCGTGAGAGGAGGCCGCATTTCCAATACCCGGTTCACTTGAATGCAAACCTGAACCGGATAGCGGTGGATCAAGCCCGGGCGAGGCGCTCTTTCATGTTGTCCGAAATTTAACAATTCTCGATCATGCTGCGGCGTGGCAATCGCGGAACCGGACGCCGTCCGGCGAGCGCGGTGATGACAGCGGAGAGGAAGCCTTTGAGCTATCCCGCAATCGTCTTTATGGCGCCGGAGAGCCGTGGCCGCCCGATTCTGCCGGGTCGCGCCGCGGCGCGGCGGGGCGGCGCCCGGATAGCGGCCATTCGGGTCAACGCGTGCCGCGGCCGTTGCGCATGCCCGCTTTGGTAGCGTAACTCTGGGGCTGTGCATCGCCGCCGCCGGCAACCGCCGCCCTCGGCTCCTCGACACGCACCAAATTGGACCGGGTTTCCCCCGTAATGTCATCGAACATCCGCGAACCTTCAGCCGAGACCGGATTGCTGCCGTCGATCGGCGACACCCCGGCGAGCGAGGACGACGTTCGCGAATTGGCGTCGGCGGTGCTGGCGAAGTTGACCCTGGCGGTCGGCAAGGCGGCACCCGCCGCCACCGACCGCGACTGGTTTGTCGCGACGGCGCTCGCGTTGCGCGACCGTATCGTCCACCGCTGGCTTGCCGCCGACCGCGCCAGCCAGGCAAAGGGGCGCAAGCGCGTCTATTATCTGTCGCTCGAATTCCTGATCGGCCGGCTGCTCAGCGACGTCGTCGAGAACCTGCGCCTCGGCGGGACGGTCAAGGTGGCGCTCGGCGACCTCGGCGTCGACCCCGAGCGGATGCGCGCCGCCGAACCCGACGCCGCCCTCGGCAATGGCGGCCTGGGGCGGCTCGCCGCCTGTTTTATGGACAGCATGACGGCACTCGGCATCCCCGCCTGCGGCTATGGCATTCGCTACGACCACGGGCTTTTTCGCCAGGTCATCAAGGACGGCTGGCAACAGGAATTCCCCGAGCGGTGGCTGTCTTTCGGCAACCCGTGGGAATTCGAGCGGCCCGAGGTCGTCTACGACATCGACTATGGCGGCCGGGTCGATCACGTCGCCGCGAACGGCCGCTCGCGCGCGGTCTGGGTTCCCGACGAAACCATCCAGGCCGTCGCCTACGACACGCCGATCGTCGGCTGGCGCGGGCGGCATGTAAATTTGCTGCGGCTGTGGTCGGCGCGGGCGGTCGATCCGTTGCGCCTCGACATCTTCAACGAGGGCGACCACGTCGCCGCGCTCGCGCAGCAGGCGCGCGCCGAGGCGATCTCGAAGATCCTGTATCCGAGCGACGAGACGCCGGCAGGGCAGGAATTGCGACTGCGCCAGGAATATTTCTTTGTCGCGGCCTCGGTCCAGGACCTCGTCCATTGGCACGTCCGGACCTACGGCAACATCTTTGCGTTGCCGCAGCAAGCCGCCATCCAGCTCAACGACACCCACCCCTGCATCGCGGTCGCGGAATTGATGCGGGTGCTGGTCGACCGCTACCACGTGTCGTGGGACGCCGCGTGGCGCCTGACCCAGGCGACGTGCTCCTACACCAATCATTCGCTGTTGCCGGAGGCGCTGGAGAGCTGGCCGGTAGCGTTGTTTGGCCGGCTGTTGCCGCGTCACCTCGAAATCATTTACGCGCTCAACCGCGACCACCTGGCGGCGGTCGAGCAGCGCGACCCCGAAAACCTGCGGCGGCTCGCGTCGCTGTCGCTGATCGACGAGGCCGAGGGCGGGCGGGTGCGCATGGGCCATCTCGGCTTTCTCGGCTCGCACCGCGTCAACGGCGTCTCGGTGTTGCACGCCGAGCTGATGCGCCAGACCGTGTTCCGCGACTTTCACCGGCTTTATCCCGACCGCATCGTCGACAAGACCAACGGCATCGCCTTTCGGCGCTGGCTGCATCAGGCGAACCCGGCCCTGACCAAGCTGTTGTGCGCTGCTTGCGGCCCCGAGATCCTCGACGACCCGATGGTCCTGTGCCGTCTCGCCGAGCAGGCCGGCGACTGCGCGTTGCGCGAGCGGCTGGCGGCGGTCAAGCACGCCAACAAGCGGGCGCTCGCCCGCCTGGTCCGCGACCGGCTTGGGCTGCGCCTCGACCCGGCGGCATTGTTCGACGTGCAGATCAAGCGCATCCACGAATACAAGCGGCAATTGCTGAATTTGCTCGACGCGATCGCCCGCTACCTCGCGATCCGCGCCGAACCGGGGCGAGACTGGGTGCCGCGCGTCAAGATCTTCGCCGGCAAGGCGGCCCCCAGCTATACCCAGGCCAAGCTGATCATCAAGCTCGCCAACGACCTCTCGCAAATCATCAACAACGACCCTTTGATCGAGGACCGGCTGAAGCTCGTCTTTGTCCCGAACTACAATGTCAGCCTCGCCGAAATCGTCATTCCGGCCGCCGATTTGTCGGAGCAGATCTCAACTGCCGGCATGGAGGCCTCGGGCACCGGCAACATGAAATTGGCGCTGAACGGCGCGCTGACGATCGGCACGCTCGACGGCGCCAACATCGAGATCCGCGACCGGGTCGGCGCCGACAACATCATGATTTTCGGGTTGCGCGCCGAGGAGGTGACCGAACGCTGGCGCTCCGGGAATGACGCAGCCGACGCCGTCGCCGCGTCGCCCGAGCTTGCCGAAATCATCGGCGCGCTCGAGGCGGGAATGTTCTCGCCCGACGACCCGAGCCGTTTCGGCCGCCTCGGAACCCGGCTCAGATACGCCGACCGCTTTATGGTTGCGGAGGATTTTGCCGCCTATCGCGACGCCCAGCACGAGATCGATGCGCTGTGGCGCTCACCCGAGGGCTGGGCGCGCAAGGCAATCCTGAACATCGCCGGGATGGGCTGGTTCTCCTCCGACCGCACGATCCGCGGCTACGCCCACGACATCTGGAACGTCCCGGCGTAACGGCGGCCGATTGCTTCGCCGCGCTCGCAATGACAGACCACGGACAGGGGTGTGACCCGATCGGAAACCGCTCCTAGCGGCCGCGCCCCTGGGCAATGCAGGCAATTAAGCGGCGTGCACGTCTTCCAACACCATGGCGGCGCATTTTTCGCCGATCATGATCGACGGCGCGTTGGTGTTGCCGCCCGGGACCTGCGGCATGATCGACGCGTCGGCGACGCGCAGCCCCTCGACACCGTAGACCCTGAGCCGAGGGTCGACGACGGCGTCGACCTCGCGGCCCATTCGGCAGGTGCCGACCGGGTGCAGGTTGGAGACGCCGCGCCCGCGGATCTCCTCGATCATCTGCTCGTCGGTCTCGCATTGCGGACCGGGCAGCACTTCCTCGGCGACAAACGGCTTTAGCGCCGGCTGGGCGGCGATCTTGCGCGACAGCCGCATGCCGTAGATCAGCGCCTGGAAATCCGCGTCGCTCGCCAGAAAATTGAACCGGATCGCCGGCGGCGTCAGCGGGTCGGGGCTTTTGATCCGCACCGTGCCGCGCCCGTCCGGGCGCAGGTGCACCGGGCTGAACGTGAACGCCGAGAACGGATGCGGCTTGATCCCGGTGCGCAGCCGCTCGAACGCGCTCCAGCCGAACATGTTGATCTGCAGATCGGGCTGTTCGAGGCGCGGGTCGCTCTTGACGAAGGCGCCGGCATAGATGCCGGCGTTCGACAGATGGCCGGAGCGGGTGAAGACGTATTGCACCCCCGAGGTCAGCTTCATCAGCGGGCTGGCGGCGAGGTCGTTGAGCGTCACCTTTTGCGAGCACCGCCAGACGAGGTACGTGTTGAAATGATCGTGGAGATGCTTGCCGACCCCCTCCATCTCGCGCACCACCGGAATGCCGAATTCCTTGAGCAGCTCGCCGGGGCCGACCCCGGATAGCTGCAACAGCTGCGGCGAGCCGTAGACACCGCCCGACACGACGATCTCACCCTTGGCCCAGGCCGTCTGCATCCCGTTCGGCGTTTTATACTCGACTCCGACCGCCTTACCGCCCTCGAACAGAATGCGCGTGGCGTGCGCCTCGGTCGCGACGGTCAGGTTGGCGCGGCCCTTGGCGGCGCCAAGATAGGCGC
>DATMLF010000129.1:0-15875 GCA_035570595.1 Allostellaceae bacterium | reverse complement strand
GCGCCATGCTTCGCGCCAACAGAAAGCGGTTCGGGTCCCTGTCGTGCCGGGCGCTGACATGGCCAAAGCCGTCGAGCACCCCTTGATCGGCGAGGATGCGATTGGCGGCGACGAGATCGCCGATCAGCTCGCCGTCGGCCGAAATTGTGGCTCCGCTCGCGGCCGCCCCGTACGTCAGCACCATCCCGACCCCACTCCGGTTACGAGATTTCGTAGCATCCGCCACCTCCGGGTTTGGATCGCCTCGGTCCCGGCCTTAAGGGGCAGGAGCGACGCCGATCAAGATCGCACCGGCGCTTCCCGCCCGTCTGCCGGATGGCCTTTCGTAACGGCGGTTTTGCGCACGGGCTCGCAGGAATGCCACCGGATTCGACCGCGCTGAACGAACGGCAACGCTGTGCTAGTGCTCAGACGCATTCGAATGACTCAAACTGGTGGCCCATTTTTCGCGTTCCCGGCGGAGGCCGGGACCCATTTTCGCCATGGGCACCGGCCTTCGCCGGTGTGGTCGGATTTTGGTGTGGGCACCGGGTCTGCGGTCAGAGTGAATCTTCAGAATGCGTCTGAGCGCTACAGCCCGACGCTCGCCTGCATGATGCCGCCGTCGGCGAATATCGTGGTCGCGGTCAGATAGCTCGCACCCGCTCCCGCGACAAAGCCGACGACGCCGGCGATCTCCTCCGGGCGCGCCATGCGCCCCAGCGGTATCGCCGCGTTCAGCTGGGCCAGCTTCGCCGGGTCGTTGATCGTGCCGAGGTTGATCGGGGTTGCGACGGCGCCGGGGCCCACCCCGACAACGAGAATGTTGTGCTTTGCGAGCTCGACCCCGGCGGTGCGGGTCAGCATGCGCATCCCGCCCTTGGACAAGCAGTACGGCGCGTTGCCGGGCATCGGCCAGTCTTCATGCACCGAGGTGATGTTGATGATCCGGCCGCCGCCGCCCTGCTTGATCATCTGGTGGGCGGCGATCTGCGTCCCAAAAAACGCGCTTTTGAGATTGACCGCCATGACTCTGTCGTACTGCTCCTCGCTCGTGTCGAGGATCGAGGTGCGCGTCTCGATGCCGACATTGTTGACCATGATGTCCACGCGACCGAACCGGCTCACCGCCTTGTCGACAAGCATCCGCAGTCCGGCGATTTTGCCGACATCGGCTTCGACGCCGACCGACTGGTCGCCGAGCTTGGCGACCTGCTGCTCCAGCGCGTCGGTCGCCTCCGGATGGCATACATAATCGATGACGACATTCACGTTCAGCCGCGCCAGCTCGAGGACGATCGCCTGGCCGATCCCGCTGTTCCCGCCGGTGACGATCGCAACCTTGCCCTTTAACGACATGACCGACCCTTCCGCTGTTCGAACTCCCGACATTTGGCCCGCCGCCCGCTCATCGCAACGCGGCACGTGCCGCCACGCCATTAACGGACGATGCTGATGTCGGTGTCCCAAGCTACAAGAGATTAGCGAAATCGCCATGGCGAGCGAGGCCCCACTGCCGCGGAGAAAGGCGGCGTTGCCGCCCGCCGCCCTTGTCTATCTCGGAATTATCGTTGTGAGCTGGGCCGCCAATTGGCCGCTGATGAAGCTGGCGCTCGGCCAGGTGCCGCCGCTCACCTTCGTGCTGTTGCGGCTGGCCGGCAGCCTCGCCCTGATCGTGCCGGTGCTGGTCGCGACGCGGCAGCCGCTGTTGCCGTTGGCCGGCGAGCGGCTGGGCCTGTTCTGGGTCGGCGAGCTTCAGGTCGCCGGGTTTCTGATCGCCAGCATCGTCGGCCTCTCGATCACGCCGGCCGGCCGGGCGATCGTCCTCGCCTACACGATGCCGCTTTGGGCGATCCCGATCGGGCTGTTCGTGTGGCCCGAGCCGCTCGGGCGCCGTCAGCTGGTCGGCGCGGCGATCGGTTTTGCCGGTCTCGTGCTGTTCCTGAACCCGGGTCTCGTCGATTGGCAGGACGGGAGGGTTTTGGCAGGGAACGCGCTGCTGCTGGTCGCCGCGATCCTTTGGGCACTCGGTTCCTGCCTCTATCGCCGGCGATCGTGGCGTTCCTCGTTTTGGGTGCAGACGTTTTGGCAGCTCGCGGTCAGCGTCGTCCCGGTCGGCGTGCTGGTGCTGAGCAGGGCCGCGGGCGGGCCGGTGCGCTGGTCGGCAGGTCTCGCCGCTATCCTCGTCTACAACTGCGTTGTCACTACCGCGCTCGGCTATTTTCTGTGGAGCAAGGTGCTGTCGATGATGCCGGCCGCGACGGCGGGGCAGGTGCTGACCTTGACCCCGATCGGCGGTTTTGTGTTGTCGACGGCTTTGTTCGGCGGCGCCCTCTCCGCCGAGGTCGTCGTCAGCATCGCCCTGATCGTCGGCGGGATTTTTGTCACCTTGCGCCGCTGATGCCGCGCTCGGGGTTGGCTCGCGGCGGCCGATGCGCCGTTGCGTGCGACGCTGACGGAATCTGTTCCCCCGCACCCTGCGGCCGTGCGAGGCTGAGCCCCGACTTCGCTGGACCCAAGGGAGGCAGTTCGATGGCCTTGAAAATCTATGGCGTCGCGCGCTCGCGGGCGTTCCGCACATTGTGGATGGCGGGCGAGCTGGGGCTTCCCTACGAGCATGTGAAGGTCGATTTCGCGGACAGCGGGACCCGCCGGCCGGACTACCTCGCCATCAACCCCAACGGCCACGTGCCGGCAATCGACGATGACAGCTTCCGGCTGTGGGAGTCGATGGCGATCAACCTCTACCTCGCCAAAAAGCATGCCAGCGGCGCCGCCGGCCTCTACCCGCAGGCGCTGCACGACGAGGCGCGGGTCTGGCAATGGAGCTTTTGGGGCGTGACCGAGGTCGAGCGGCCGGCGCTGACGGTGCTCCTGAACCGGATCGGCCCCGAGGACAAGCGGGACGACGCAGCCGCCGAGGCGGCCGAGCGCGCGCTCGCGGCGCCGCTCAGGGTGCTCGACGCGGCGCTGGCCGCCACTCCCTACCTGCTCGGCGACCGCTTCACCGTCGCCGACCTCAATGTCGCGAGCATCCTCGCCTGGGCGCGCCAGGCGCGGGTCGACCTCGCCGCGTTTCCGAACGTCGAGAGATGGCTCAAGGCATGCCATGACCGGCCGTCGGCACAGGCCGCACGGCAATTGCAGCGGGAGGGCTGAGCCATGGCCGCAACGCCCCGGACCGTCGTCTATGTGTCGAACGCCGGCAGCAAGGAAATCTTTGTCTTCGCGATGGATCGCGCCAGCGGCGGCCTGACCCAGATCGAGCGGGCGGCGGTGCCGGGCACCGACAAGCCGTCGCCGACCAGCATCCCGATGGCGGTGAGCCCCGACCGGCGGTTTTTGTACGCCGCGCTGCGCAGCGAGCCGTTTCCGGCGTCGAGCTTTGCGATCGACGGGGAGAGCGGGCGGCTCACCCATCTCGGCATCGCCCCCCTCGCCGACAGCATGGCCTATATCGTGACCGACCGTACCGGCCGGTTTCTGCTCAGCGCTTCCTATCCAGGGGCGAAACTGGCGATCAACCCGATCGACGGCGCGGGCCGGGTCGGCGAGCGCCCGACACAGGTTTTGCCGACCGAGCCCAAGGCGCATTGCGTCGTCGTCGACGCCTCGAACCATTACGTCTATTGCACCAATCTCGGCGGCGACATCATCATGCAATTGCGGTTCGATGCGCGCGCCGGCACGGTGTCGCCGAACCAGCCGGCGTCGGTTTCGACCAAGCCCAATGCCGGGCCGCGCCATCTGGCGTTTCACCCGAACGGCCGCGTCCTCTATCTGCTGAACGAGACCGACGCGACACTCGTCGCTTACGCCGTCGACGCCGCGACCGGCACGCTCGCCGAGCTGCAGACCGTGCCGACACTGCCGCCCGGCTTCACCGGCAAGCCGTCGGCCGCCGACCTGCACGTCACGCCTGACGGGCGGTTCGTCTATGCGAGCGAGCGCACGACCAGCACGATCAAGGGCTATCGCCTCGACCCCGAGCGCGGCACGTTCTCGCGATGCGGGCGCTGGCCGACCGAGACGACGCCGCGCGGCTTTGCGATCGACCCGCGCGGCCGATTTTTGCTGGCGGCGGGGCTCAACTCGAACGCGATGACGGTCTCGGCGATCGACCCCGACACCGGCGCCCTCGCCGCGGTCGGGCAATACCGGCTCGGCGAAATGCCGAACTGGATCGAAATCGTCGATTTGGTCTGAACCCGGCGCGGCATTCGCGAGAGCCGGATTGCCGCGTCGCCTTGCTCCTCGCAATGACAAAGCCGCGCAAATGCGTCATTGCGAGCGCCGCAAGCAATCTCGCCGCAGGTCGCGCCCGGCCAAAACGAGAATTACGGGAGGCAGCGATGATGAGAAGGAAATTATCCCGGCGACATATGCTGGCGCTCGGGCTCGGCGGGATGACGCTGCCCGCCCCGCTGGTCGCGGCGCGCAGAGCCGTCGCGCAAACGGCTCCCGAGACCGTCGTCTATGTGTCGAACGCGGGCACCAAGACGATCGGCGTCTTCGCGATGGACCGCGACACCGGCGCGTTGGCGCCGATCGACACGGTCGCGGTCCCCGGCACCGACAAACCCTCGCCGGCCAGCATGCCGATGGCGGTGACGCCCGACCGGCAATTCATCTTCGCGGCGTTGCGCAGCGACAATTTCCCGGCGTCGAGCTTTGCGATCGACCATGCGACCGGGCGGCTCGCCCATGTCGCGACGACCCCGCTCGCCGACAGCATGGCCTACATCATCACCGACCGCGCCGGGCGGTTTCTGCTCGCCGCCTCCTATCCCGGCAACAAGTTGACGGTCAACCCGATCGATGCCGACGGCCGGATCGTCGAGAAGACGACCCAGGTCATCCCGAACCGGCCCAAGTCGCACTGCATCCTGGTCGACGCCGAGAACAAATATTGCTACGCGACGAGCCTCGGCGCCGACATCGTCATGGAGTGGAAGTTCGACCCCGCCGCCGGGACATTGTCGCCGAACGGGCCGGGCGAGGTTCACACCAAGCCCGGCGCCGGGCCGCGGCATATGGCGCTGCACCCCAGCGGAGGTTTTCTCTACCTGATCACCGAGACCACCGACACGATCGGCGCTTATGCGATCGACCCGGCCGCGGGCACATTGACCGAATTGCAGTTCGTCGACGCGCGGCCGCCGGGCTTTACCGCGCAGCCCGCCGCCGCCGACCTGCACATGACGCCGGACGGGCAGTTTCTGTACGGCAGCGAGCGCAAGACCAGCACTTTATCCGGCTACCGTATCGACCCGGAAAAAGGCACGTTGTCGCCGATCGGGCACTGGCCGACCGAAAAGACCCCGCGCGGCTTCAACATCGACCCGCGCGGCCGTTTCCTGCTGTCGGTCGGGCTCGATTCAAACGCGATGACGGTCTACCGCATCGACCCGCAATCGGGCGCCCTGACCCCGGTGAAGCAATACCCGATGGGCAAGATGCCAAACTGGATCGAGATCGTCGACCTGCGCTAAGCCGCCTCACCAATCATCGGCGTCAGGGCTTCAGATCCTCGTCGGGGCCGCGTTCTACCTCCATCCCTCACCATCCCGGCGAAGGCCGGGACCCATTTCTGCCGTGGGCACCGGCCTTCGCCGGTGTGAGCAGGGATTGTGCCAGGGCTTCCGACGCGGCCTCAGCCGGATTGACGACACGCTCTAGTGTAGCACCCAAAAGGTCATTTAATTTATCTTAGAAATTTTTCATTCTCCCTGCCAGCGAAGGCCGGAATCTACGGCCGAAATGGATCCCGACCTTCGTCGGGAAGTCGATTCAGTAGGTAGCGCGAATTTCTGGTTCAGGGATATCAGGGGTTCAGCGCGCTACCCGTCACCCCCGCTTCGCGGGGCCTTCCCTCTCCCGCATGCGGGAGAGGGAAGGGGTGAGGGGCCCCGGAAGGAGATCGCTTTTGTCAGATGTACACGCCGCGCATGCCGCCTTCGGGGTAGCGGGTGCCGGCGGCGGCGCCGATCGGGATCGCGGCTGAGATGCGGACGATGTCGGCGGCGGACAACTCGACCGACAGGGCGCCGAGGTTTTCTTCGAGGCGCGCGAGGTGCTTGGTGCCGGGGATCGGGATCACGTCCGGCCCTTGCGCCAACAGCCAGGCCAATACCAGTTGCGCCGGGGTGCAGTTTTTCTCGCGCGCGATCGCTTCGATCTGTTCGACGAGGGCGCGGTTCTTGGCGAAATTGTCGCCCATAAAACGCGGGTGGCGACCGCGGGTGTCGCCCTCGGCGAGATTGTCGAAATTGGGGACGTCGCCGGTCAACAGGCCGCGGCCGAGCGGGGCGTATGCGAAAAACGCGATGCCGAGGTCGCGGGTCAGCTCGCGGGTTTCGGTCGCCTCCTCGCGGTAGAGCAGCGAGAATTCGCTCTGCACCGCGGCAATCGGGTGGGTCGCATGGGCACGGCGGATGCGCTCGGGGCGCGCCTCGCACAGGCCGAGAAAGCGCACCTTGCCCGCCTCGACGAGCCGCGCCATCGCGCCCACCGTCTCCTCGACCGGTACCGCCGGGTCGACGCGGTGCTGGTAATAGAGGTCGATCTCGTCGATGCCGAGCCGCTTCAGGCTCGCCTCGCAGGCTTGCGCCACATATGCGGGGCGGCCGTCGACTCCGTTGGCGCCGCCCGGCCGCCGGGTCTGGCCGAATTTGCTTGCGACGACGATGCCATTGCGCCGGCCCTTTAGCGCCCGCCCGAGCAACTCCTCGTTCTGGCCCCACCCGTACATGTCGGAGCTGTCGAAATGGTCGACGCCGAGTTCGACCGCGCGCTGGATCAGCGCGATCCCGGCCGCGTCGTCGCTTTTGCCGTAGGTCCCGGACAGCGACATGCAGCCGAGCCCGATCGCCGACACCTCCGGGCCGCCCTTGCCGAGCCGCCGCCGTTCCGTTCCTGCTCTACTGTTCATAAATCCTTCCTCTCGTGTATCGAAGTATTCGTCGGGCAAACGGCCAGCACATCTCCGTCGCCCTCGCGAAAGCGGGGGTCCAGGGTAACCGCCGAAGCGCTGCCCTGGGTTCCCGCTTTCGCGGGAATGACGGATGAGTATTTGGGTTAGCGTGGTCCTTATCGAGCCGCGTTGTCCTTGCCGAAGATATCGAGCGGCAGAAAGGCGCTGACGACCATGTTCGGCACGTCGACCAATTCGCTGATCTTGAGGTCGACGGCGACGCTGCAGATCGCATAGGCCTGCTGGCGGGTCCAGCCGCGCTCGACCAAGAGGTCGATCATCGACAACAGCGCGTTGCGCGCGCTCAACGTCGTGTCCTCGCTCTCGTTGGTGCCGTCGGGATGAACCGACATGCCGGTCACGGCCAGGAAACGCTTGGGGGCGGCGAGCTCGGGCGGGAAGTAGTAGTCGTTGCGCTGAAACCGCGGAAAGCGGATGCCGCGGCGCTGCGCTTCGCCCTTGTGCAACGCAAACCGGACGAGGATCGCGCCCGCCATCTCGATCGCGGTGCCGCAGGCTTCGCCGTCGCCCTGCGCAAAATGCGCGTCGCCGACCGAGAACAGGGCGCCGTCGACAAACACCGGCAACAGCAGCCGCGCCCCCTTCGAGAGCTGCTTGATGTCCATGTTGCCGCCGTTCTCGCGCGGCGGGATCGTGCGCAGTGCCTCGGAGGCAACCGGCGCGGACGCCGGCACCGCACCCAGCGCCTCGGGCGGCAGCGCCATCCCGCCGCGGGCGGCAAGCTCGGCCTCGCGGCGTTGCACCCGTTCGCGCAGTTCTTTCGACGGGGCGACGCCGATGACCCCGACAAACGAGCCGTCGGGGATGCGCACGCCGGGCAGGTCGGCCGACTCGGCAAAGCCGTCATTGATCGCCCATTTGGCGATGTAGGGATCGGGAAACGCGTCGCGCAAAAATCCGAAGCCCGGCACCTGCACGGTGTAGCCGAAGCCGGCCGGCGTCATGTCGCAGATCTCGACTTCGAGCAGGTCGCCCGGCATCGCCCCCGCGACGTAGACCGGCCCGGTCAGCGGGTGGACCAGGTTCAGGTCGCAATGCCGCAGGTCCGCGGCCGTCGTCGACGGGCTGATCTGGCCGTCGAAGGCGTCGCGAGTGTGGATCTCGACCTCTTCGCCGAGTGCCGCCTCGACGACCGGCGGGATCGCCTCGTGCCAGCGGTTGTGGCCCTTCTCCGGCTCCTGCGCGAGCCGCTTCTCGTAATCGACGGTGATGCTTTTCATGCCCGCCCCCTGTCCCTTGTGGCGCGATGGCAACGGATGCTCCCGATCCGCTGGCTCAATCGCACCGGCAGCCTATTGATCCGGTGAGCCCCTTCACGGAACGCTCGGGAACCGGGCGTTCCGATCGGACCACTGGCGCGCCCGAGGCTATGCACAAGCCGCGCCGGTGGCAAGCAAGGGGCGGCGTGGCTGAAATCGGTCAGCCGAGCGCCTTGGCGGCACGCGCGACGCGTTCGGCGCGGTCGCGCTGGCGGGCCGCGGCCCGCTCGCGCACGGCGGCGACGAGGGCCGGGTCGGCCCGCTCGGGCGAGCCCGCGGCGAAGGGCGGTGCGGGGTCGTACTCGATCGCGAGCTGGATCGCCTCGGCCGCCGCCTGCCCGGCGATCTCGGCGGCGACCGCGAGCGCCACGTCGATGCCGGCGGTGACCCCGCCGCCGGTGAACACATTCCCGTCGGCGACAACCCGCTCGGCGACCGGCTCCGCGCCGAAAGCGCGCAACAGGTCGCGCGACATCCAGTGGGTGCCGGCGCGCCGCCCGCGCAACAGGCCGGCGGCGCCCAGGACCAGCGAGCCGGTGCAGACCCCGACGACATAGCGCGCCCCGGCCGCGGCACGGCGCAGAAACGCCAGCACCTCGCGGTCTTCGAGCAATGGGTTGATCCCGGCGCCCCCCGGCACGAGCACAAGGTCGAGCGGCGGGCAATCGGCGAAAGTCGTGTCGGGAAGAATCGTCAACCCGTGCTCCGAGCGCACCGGGTCCAGGCTTTTCCACAAGAGCCTGGTCTGGGCGCCGGGCAGCCGCGCGAGCACCTCGTAGGGCCCGGTCAGGTCGAGCTGGGTCAGGTTCGGAAACACCAGCATGCCGCTGCGCAACCGGGTCTCGTTCATCGTCCGGATCGACCTCTCGCCAGCGCCGTGACCACCCGCCCTTTTAACGTTAGGCGCGGCGACGGGCAAATCGGGAGACCGCCATTTCTTTGATGGTCACCAGCCCGCGTTCGCGCCGGGCGCCAAAATTCCCGCCGAATACACCTGCGACGGCACCGACATCTCACCGCCATCGCGATGGTCGGGCGCCCCGAGCGGCGCGCAAAGCCTGGCTCTGGTGGTCGAGGACCCGGTCGCGCCGTCTGGGCTGAAAGGCAAGTTTTCAAGGAGTTGTCGCAAGCGTGGTAGAATTGCTGGCCGGCCGCCGAACTTTCTGCCTATAACCCGCCCCCGACGCCCGTCCCCCAAGCGTGGGGAGAGCCAGCGTCGTCGCCTCCCGGGCGCCGCGTTGGCGCTCACCCGATTTCAAGAATGTGGCGTTAGCTTGGTACACCGACCGAGCGCATCGATGCCAGACACCGCTATCCTGCCCAGCGACACGCACTCCGGCATCGGCCAGAACCTGGCGGTCGCGGCGCTGGGTGTCGTCTATGGCGACATCGGCACCTCGCCCCTCTACACCGTCAAGCAGTGCTTCGAGCACGCCGCGGTCAGCCAGTCGCGCGTCTTTGGGGTGTTGTCGCTGATCGCCTGGTCGCTGACCCTCGTGGTGACGATCAAGTACGTGCTGGTCCTGATGCGGGCCGACAACCGCGGTGAAGGCGGCATTCTCGCCCTGATGGTGCTGGCGCTGCGCGCCGCCACCACCCGGCGCAGCCGCTGGATCATGTGGGCGGGGCTGTTTGGGGCCGCGCTGTTCTACGGCGACGGCGTCATCACCCCGTCGATCTCGGTGCTGAGCGCGGTCGAAGGGCTCAAGGTCGCAACACCGGCTTTCGAGCCCTATGTGGTGCCGCTCACCCTGCTGCTGCTGGGCGCCTTGTTTGTCGTCCAGCGCCGCGGGACGGGTCTTGTCGGCGGCTTTTTCGGCCCGGTGATGGTGGTCTGGTTCACCGCGATCGGAATTCTCGGAGGGATCGAGATCGCGCGCCGCCCGTCGATATTGCTGGCGGTGGACCCGCGCTACGCGGCCAGCCTGATGGTCCACCACCCCTGGCACGGCTTTGTGCTGCTCGGCTCGGTGGTGCTGGCGGTGACCGGGGCCGAAGCGCTCTATGCCGACATGGGCCATTTTGGGCGCTCGCCGATCCGCCGCGCCTGGCTGCGCTTTGTATTCCCGGCGCTGCTGCTAAACTATTTCGGCCAGGGCGCACTCTTGCTGGCGCATCCGCGCGCGATCGAGAACCCGTTTTTTCTGCTGGCGCCTGGTTGGGCCCTCTACCCGGTCGTGCTGCTCGCCTCGACCGCGACCGTGATCGCCTCGCAAGCGGTGATATCGGGCGCCTTTTCGATCACCCGGCAGGCGGTGCAGCTCGGCTATCTGCCGCGCATGCTGGTCCGCCACACCTCCGAGCAGGAAATCGGCCAGGTCTATGTGCCGGCGATGAACGGGATGCTGCTGGTCGCGGTGGCGGCGACCGTGATCGGCTTCCGCTCGTCGGACGCGCTGGGCGGCGCCTACGGCGTCGCCGTCACCGGGACGATGACCGTCACGACGGTGCTCGCCTTTGTCTATTTCCGCTGGGGGGCGGGTTGGCGGCTGTGGCGGCTGGTCCCGCTGTTCGCGTTGTTCCTGTTTGTCGACCTGTCGTTTTTTGGCGCCAACCTGCTGAAGATCAGCGACGGCGGCTGGTTCCCGCTGGCGATCGCGGGGACGCTCTACGCGATCATGATGACTTGGCTGTGGGGTCGCGAGCGGCTTGCGGTCCAGCGCGCGAGCGGCGCGTTGCCGCTCGTCACGTTGCTCGAGACGCTAAAGCCCGAGCATCCGGCGCGGGTCCCCGGCACCGCGATCTATATGACCGCGCGCGTCGACAACGTTCCGGCGGCATTGCTGCACAACATGAAGCACAACAAGATATTGCACGAGCGAAACGTGCTGATGACGGTGCGCACCGAGGACGTGCCGCGGCTGCCCGAGGCGGAACGGCTGCAGATCGACCACCTGAGCCAGAATTTTCACACCGTGACGATCCATTACGGGTTTCTGGAGGAGCCCGACATCCCGCGCGCCTTGGCATTGTGCCGGGTCGGCGGCTTTCGCTTCAACCTGATGGAGACGTCGTTTTTTGTCGGCCGCGAAAAGATCGTCGCCAAAGGCCGCTCGGGGATCATGCTGCCGTTCAAGAAGCTGTTCGTGCTGTTGACCAACGTGGCGCTCGACGCCACCGAGTTTTTCCACATCCCGCTCAACCGCATCGTCGAGCTCGGCGGCCAGGTCGAGCTCTGAGAACATCCGCCGCCGTCCCGCGAATGCCCCGCTTCAGCTCTCTTGGGTTGCCCGCAAGCTATTTTATTTCAGGTGTTCCTGAAGCCGCGGCATCAGCTCGACGAAGTTGCACGGGCGAAAGCGGTTGTCGAGCTGGTGGACGAGGATGCCCTCCCAGGCGTCGCGGCAGGCGCTGGGCGACCCCGGCAGCGCGAACAGGTAGGTGCCGCCGGCGACCCCGGCGGTCGCTCGACTCTGGATCGTCGAGGTGCCGATCTTCTCGTAGCTGAGCCAGCGGAACACCTCGCCAAACCCGGCGATTTCTTTCTCGTACACGTCGTGGAACGCCTCGGGCGTGACGTCGCGGCCGGTGACGCCGGTGCCGCCGGTCGAGATCACCACGTCGACCTCGGAATCGGTGATCCAGCTGCGCAGCTGGGCTATGATGGCATCGCGTTCGTCGCGCACGATCCGCCGCGCCACCACACGATGCCCGGCAACCGCCGCGAGCTCGGCGAGGGTATCCCCGGAGCGGTCCTGCGCCGCCTCGCGGGTGTCCGAAACCGTCAGGATCGCGATGTTGACGGCCAGGAACGGGCGGGTTTGATCGAGCCGGCCGGGCATGGCGACCTCCTTTGCGGCGACCGTCTGAGAGTAGGTCAGCCGAGGATAAGCCGGCTACGGGGCCGCGGAAAGCAGCTCGTCGAGCCGAGCGCGCAGCGCCAAAAGGTCGCGCCACGCCTCGCGCTTGCGCTCGGGCGCGCGCAGCAGAAACGAGGGATGGAACATCGGCAGGGTCGGCACCGCGTCGCCGAGGCCAGGCACGGAAAGCTCGAACCAACGCCCGCGCAGCCGGGTAATGCCGGGGCCGGGCGGCAGCAATGCGCGCGCCGCGGTGGCCCCCGCCAGCACCAGCACTTGCGGCCGGGCAAGGGCAATGTGACGCAGCACGAACGGCAAGCAGGCGGCGATTTCGTCGGCGGTGGGCGTGCGGTTTCCGGGCGGGCGCCAATAGATGACGTTGGTGACCAAGACGCCGGTGCGGTCGAGCCCGATCGCCGCCAGCATCCGGTCGAGGAGCTGCCCGGCGCGGCCGACAAACGGCCGTCCGATGCGGTCTTCGTCGGCGCCCGGCGCCTCGCCGATGATCATGACGGGCGCTATCGGATTGCCGTCGGCGATGACGGTGTTGGTCGCGGTCTGCTTCAGCGCGCAACCCTCGAATTCGGCGATCGCCGCTTCGAGCGCCGCCAGGGTGTCGGCGCCGCCGGCGGCGAGCCGCGCCGAGCGCGCGGATTCGGCCGGGGACTCAATAAAGGCCGCTGGGGCGACCAGCGGCTCGGCTGCCAGCGCCGATCGGGATGCGGGCCGGACCGCGCCTCGCGCGGCGAGCGGGGGCGGCGCCAGGCGGTTCGCCGGCGCTTCCGCGATCGCCTCGTCCGCCCCCATGTCGACATACCAGCGCAGCAGCGCTGCCAGCCCGCTATGTGTCGGCGCCGTTACGTCGCTGTCTGCCTTCCCGGTATCCACCATTCGCACCCATGGCCCGCAAGATCGGGCGCCGACAGCTCACGGGCGGGTTATAGGCATTCGCCGCGCCGGGGGCCATCCAGCACAAAGACCGGCCACTCCCGCAAGCGCGGGATCGCCGGTCGCGCCATCGTCCCGGAGGCGGTGCCTCAGGCCCCTTTTGAAGCTCGGAGCCTGAGGCACCCTTCGAAGAGGTTAGGCGGTTGCCGTAAACAACCGCGTCACCGCGCCGCTGAAGGTGGCGCTGACCATCAGCAAGGCCGCGCCGACCGCGATAAAGCCGACCAGCACCAACACCCAGGACGACATAAAGATCAGCGAGAGGATGCCGAGCACGATCGCGGCGATCCCGACCATGACCTCCATTCCACCGGCAGCCCCCGAACCTTGGCTCGTGACGATCTGCACCTGCCCGGCGGCGGTGTTCGCCAGAGGTGCGCTCTTGGGGCGCATTTTGATGGTTCCACCGAGCAGCAGCGCGCCGCCGAACACGATCAACGCCGCCGGGACAAGATGCGGGGCATTGATCCCGACGAGCGCCAGCACGCCGAGCACGATGCCGGTGACCCCGGTCAGGCAGTCGACCATGACTTCGCCGCCTATTTCGGCTGGCGGCACGCTCGCGGCCATCCCCGCCGGCATGACCCTGGAGCTTTCGGCGACACTGTTGAACGCCTGAACCATCAACCCGACGCCGATCACGATCGTGACGATCGCCGCAAGTGTGGGCGCGGAAATCCCGGCAAGCGCAATCACGGCAAGCACGATCGCCGCGATCCCGGCCGCACCTTCCGACAGCAGACCGAGCGGTTCCGCTTCGGTCGCGAGGCCTCTTCCTTCAACATAAGTCGCCATATGACTCCTCCGTCCTTGGCAGGCCCCGTGCCGCCCCCGATTTTTCGCACGGCGCCAATGCCCAAGTAACACAAACACGGCGGCGGAGGTTCCAACCGGAGCGTGCCGGAAACCTCATAGGCTCGCGCTTTCATGGTGGCGACGGAGTTAAACCTAGGCGGGATACCATACGATACAATCAATAGTATAATGCCTTGACATCCCGATCCCGCCATCGGAACGGGCACCGGTGGCGCTGGTCGACGTTTCGCTTCCCTACGATCGTCGCCGTGTTTGGGGCGCGTAATCGAATGATTGCGCCGACATGGCGCCTAATGGTCGGCGGCCGCGCCGACAGCGCACCTCGGCGCGTTCTTCCCGGTCATCGCCGCCTCGCCGGCGGCGCCGGCGGGCGGGAGAAGGTCCGCCCGCCGGTTTGCCTCAGCTTTTGAGCTGGTCGCCGATCGGCAGCCGCCGGATGCGCTTGCCGGTAGCCGCGAAGATCGCGTTGCACAGCGCCGGCGCGAACGGCGGCAGTCCGGGCTCGCCGACCCCGCTCGACGGCACGTCGGTCGTCGCCGGGATGATGTGGACATGCGTAACGCCGGGGGATTCGTCGATCCGGGCAACCTGAAAGCCGTCGAAATTGTTTTGCTGGGCCCGCCCGTTCTTAAAGCTGATCTCGCCGTATTTGGCGATGCTGAGCCCCATCGCCGCCGCCCCTTCGATCTGCGAGCGGATGCGCTCGGGGTTGGCGGCAAAGCCGCAGTCGATCGCGGTGTCGACGCGGGGCACGGTGAACTTGCCGTCTTTGCCGACCGCGACCTCGACGACGCTCGCGGCATAGCTGACAAAGCTGCGGTGCGCGGCGATCCCGAGGCCGTGCCCCGGCGGCAGTTGCCGGCCCCACCCCGCCTGCTCGGCCGCCACCTCGACGACCCGCCGCAGCCGCGCGGTGTCGATCGGATAGGTCTCGAACGGCTCGCCGTAGTTGGTGTAGCCGGCCGCACCCGGCGATTTGCGCGGGTCGAACAGGCGCGGCGGCCCGATCAGCTCGATCAGCATGTCCTTGGGGTCGCGGCCGAGCGCGTGCGCGAGCTCGCCGACAAAGGACTGCACCGCGAACCCGTGCGGGATGTTGTAGACCGAGCGGAACCAGCCGATCCGGGTGTGCGCCTCGGCCTCGCCAGCCTCGCAGCGCAGGTTGGGTATCGCAAACGGCACGTCGATGACGCCCTGGCTCAGCTCGCCCACCTGCTCGTGCTTGGGGTCGGCGACAAAGATCGAGCGGATCGTCGGGGCGACGGTCCGGTGCCGCCAGGCGACGACATGCCCTTGGCCGTCGATCCCGGCGTCGATGCGTTCGACCGAGACGGCGTGGAAATAGTCGTTGTGCAGGTCGTCGTCGCGTGTCCAGGTGACCTTGACCGGGGCGCCGCCCATCGCGCGCGACAAGAGCGCCGCTTCGAGCACGAAGTCGCATTTCGACTTCCGCCCAAACCCGCCGCCCAGCAAGGTGACGTTGACCGTCACGTCGTCGCGCTTGAGCCCGAACTTCTGGACGAGCTCGTCCTGGACCTCGCCGGGGCTCTGCACCGGCGCCCACACCTCGCACTTGCCGTCGGCGAGGCGGGCGGTGGCGCTCGGCGGCTCCATTGTCGCATGCGCCAAATGCGGGATGTAGTACTGCGCGGTGACGGTCTTCGCCGCCGTCGCGAGCGCCTGGTCGGCGTCCCCGTCGTTGCGCGCGACAGTGCCGGGCTTGCCCGCGGTGGCCTCGAGCTGGGATTTGTAGGCGGCGGAATCGTAGCTGGCGTGCGGCCCGTCGTCCCAGTGCACGACCAGCGCCTCGCGCCCCTTGATCGCCGCCCAGGTGTTCGCCGCGACCACCGCAACACCCCCCAACGGCTGGAATTTCGCCGGCGGCGGGGTGCCGTCGATGACGACCACCTTTTCGACCCCCGGCACCTTTAGCGCCGCGGTGGCGTCGTAGGAGGCGAGCTTGCCGCCCAGCACCGGCGGGCGGGCGACGACCGCGTACTTCATCCCCGGCAGCTTGGCGTCGATGCCGTAGACGGCGCGGCCGGTCGTAATATCGAACAGGTCGACGATCGGGACGTT
>DATMLF010000128.1:0-10787 GCA_035570595.1 Allostellaceae bacterium | reverse complement strand
GAAGAGACGATTTACAACGTGAGATTGTCTTGCCGTATTTCTTACGCTGCGTACCCCGGGCCGCCGACGCCGTGGCACACCGGGCGCCTGGCGGCCTGACGCCGATTTGCCGAACTGTCATCGAGTTGCGATAACGTCCCGCGGCCCCTCACGGAGCCATTTCGGAGCGACCTCGCGGCCATGACCACTCAGGATTCCGGACTCAACCTCGAACTCAGTCGTCGCCGGCTAATCGCCGCCGCAGGCATCGCGGGAGGCGCCGTGGTCGCGGCGTCTCTCATCGGAAGAGAAGCCGAAGCCGCGCCTCCAGCGCCTACGACCGCCGATCCGACGGCGACGCCGCCGGTCGCGGGATTGCATGTGCAGTTCGGCGCGGATGCATCGTCGGAGATGGTGGTGTCGTGGCACACACTGCAACAAGTCCGTAATCCGCGTGTACTGCTCGGGCGTCTCGACGGCAAGCTCGAGCAAACCGTCATGGCCAAACCGGCGAGCTACACCGACGCAAAGTCGGGCCAGGCGGTCTACGCCTGTCACGCAACGCTCGCCGGGCTGCGCGCTGACACCCGTTATCTCTACGCGGCGATGCACGACGGTGCCGAGCCGGAGTTCGCGACGTTCCGCACAGCGCCGCGCGGTCAGGCACCCTTCACCTTCACCAGCTTTGGCGATCAGGGGACGCCGACGCTCGGCAAGGCGCTCCTGCCGCCCCCCGCCGGGGTGACGGCGCCGAAAACCCTTTATGTGAACGACAATCTCGGCTCGCCCGCGGCTGGCGACACGACACTCGGCGTGGAGCGGCTGCAGCCTTTGTTCCACCTGTTCAACGGCGACCTGTGCTACGCCAACCTCGCCGAGGACCGGGTGCGCACCTGGTGGGATTTCTGGGCGAACAACAGCCGCAGCGCCCGCAATCGCCCGTGGATGCCGTCGCCCGGCAACCACGAGAACGAGCTCGGCAACGGGCCGATCGGGTATCGCGCGTACCAGACCTACTTCGCGGTGCCGGGGGCGGCCGGCCAAACCGACGTGACGCGCGGCCTCTGGTACGCCTTCACCGCTGGTGCGGTGCGGGTGGTCAGCATCGCCAACGACGATGTCGTCTACCAGGACGGCGGCAACTCCTATGTCCGGGGCTATTCCGAGGGCGCCCAGAAGGCGTGGCTAGAACAGGAATTGGCCGCCGCCCGCGGCAATCGCGACATCGACTGGGTTGTCGTGTGCATGCACCAGGTCGCGGTCTCGACGGCCGACAAGTTCAACGGCGCCGACCTCGGCATCCGCGAGGAGTGGGTCCCGCTGTTTGACAAGTACGGCGTCGACCTCGTGGTGTGCGGGCACGAGCACCATTACGAGCGCTCGCACCCGATCCGCGGCCAGGAACTGAACGCGACCCGGACGCCGGTCCCCGCCGCGACCGCCACCGATTTGGTCGACACCAGCAAGGGAACGGTGCACATGGTCATCGGCGGCGGCGGGACGTCGGTCCCGTCGAACCAGCTGTTCTTCAACCCGCCGGCCTGCCGGGTGATCACCGCGGTCGGCCAGCCCGACCCGAAGACCGGCAAGCGCCCGCCGGTCTATGTGCACGAGCACGCACCCTGGTCGGCGGTGCGCAACGCGACGCACGCCTACGGCTTTGCGGCCTTCACCATCGACCCGGGGTCGGCTCCCGGCGGCGTCACCACGATCAAGGTCACCTACTACGACATCGTCGGACGCGACGGCCAGCTCGCCCCGTTCGAAACCTTCACCCTCCGCCGCCCCCGCCGCGACTAACCCGTCGCCTCTGGGCTGCCCGCCGGTCAGACTCACGGATTCGCGATCCGCGCTCCGCTTGCCGCGGGATGTCGGCATTGCACACAATGAAGGCGTATCGATCGACGCTGACCATCCGCAATGTCGATCCCGAATTGATGGAAGAACTACGCGTGCGCGCGGCCCGGCATGGCCGGTCGATGGAAGCCGAGTTGCGCCATATCCTGAAGAAAGCGCTCAGCGCTGCAAAGCCGCACCCGGAACCGAACCTCGCCGAGGCGATCCGCCGACGCTTCCTGCTTCTGGGCGGCGCCGACGAGATCGCGCCGCACCCGCCGGCACCGGTCGGCGATCCGCCGCCGTTGGAGCCGTGATCGTCCTCGACGCCTCCTCGACAAAAACCAGTCAGTAGGCGGGTGAGCGAAGCGTAACCCGCCGACGACCCCGCAAGCATCGGCGGATGCGGCTGTGCTTTTATCCGCCCTACAAATTTGCTGTGCTTTTATCCGCCCTACAAATTTAATGACCAAGGCACGGCGGAGCTACCCCGCTCAATAGCCGCGCAGGAAGGCGAGGACGTGGGCGGTCCACTCGGCGGGTTTTTCGAAGGGGGGCCAATGGCCGCAATTGTTGAGGAGGACGAGGCGCGAGTCGGCGATATGGTTCAGGATCGCGATCGAGACCTCGAACGGCACCATCCGGTCGTAGCGGCCGTGGATTAACAGGACGGGCATCTTTATGCCGGCGAGGTCGGAGGTGTAGTCGTGCGGCAGGCTCACCGATTGCCGGCGCGCCTCGATGAATTCGGGCGACCAGGTGTGCGCGCGGTGGATGTAGTCGACGAGCTCGTCGCTCACCAGGCTCGCGTCGTCGATGTGGACGCGCAGGTAGTCCCGGATGTTGTCGCGGCTCGGGTCGGCGAGGGTGCGGGCGGTGGCGCGGCTGCCCTCTGAGGGGCGGTTCGCCAACAGGTAGCGGTCGCCGCCGGTGCCGATATGCGAGCCGCCCATCACGAACTTCTGGACCCGCTCGGGATAGGCGATGGCCGCCACCATCGCCGACTGGCCGCCCTGCGAGTTGCCGACCCAGCATGCCCTGCCGATGCCGAGCGCGTCGAGCAACCCGACCGCGGTCCGCGCCTGAAGCGCGTGCACCCCCTCGCGGTAGACGACCGGGCCGGTCTTTGAAAAGTTCGGCAGGTCCAAGAGAATGCAGCGGAAGTGCGCCGACAGGGCGCCGACGGCCTTGTGAAACGTGATCCACGCCGTGGTGCCGGGGCCGTAGGAGTGCAGCAACAATACCGGCTCGCCCGCGCCCATGTCGTGATAGTGGATGTTGATGCCGCCGGCCACGACGGTCCTGGCGGTGCCGGCCTCGGTCAGGCCATTCGACGCGACAAACGGCATTTCGCCTCCCGCTGGCTGGTTATAAAAAAGTCGGCCCTCATCCGACCCCGCTCCCGGCTGGGGAGAGGAGATACAAGTGGGTATCGTGCTTCGAGATCATGGTCGCATCAAAGCCGGATCGTCCCGCTAAGCGTCGCGGCCGGGCTTGCCGGCGACCGGCCCGGCCGGGTCGGCACCGCCAACCGTTGATCGTGCTCGCGCGGGTGGTCGCGCTCGCGATCGGGACCGCCGTGCCGATCGCCGCCGAGGCCGAAATGCCGCCGGCGCCGCTCGTGCTGGTCATGAAAATACCGCTCGGGCAGGTCGGCGGGCGCATCGACCATCTCGCGGTCGATCTGCAGCGGCAACGGCTCTTCGTCGCCGAGCTCGGCAATGACAGTGTTGGCGTCGTCGACCTCGCCGCGCAGCGTGTGCTGCGGACGATCGCGGGTTTGCACGAACCGCAAGGCGTCGGCTACGAGCCGACCACCGACACGATCTGGGTCGCCAACGCCGGCGACGGGTCGGTTCGCGTCCTGCGCGGCGACGATCTCACACCGCTGGGCCGCGTCGATCTTGGCGTTGACGCCGACAATGTCCGCATCGACACCGCGCGGCATCGGGTGCTCGTCGGCTACGGAACAGGTGCGCTCGCGGTGATTGATCCGGCGACCAGGGCAAAGCTCGGCGACATCCGCCTCAAAGCGCACCCGGAGGGCTTTCAAGTCGACGGCGATCGGGTTTTTGTCAACGAGCCCGATGCGCGCCGGATCGAGGTTGCCGATCTCGCCAAGGGCGCCGTCGTTGGCGCGTGGCCGACCGTGCCGAACCGCTCGAACTTTCCGATGGCGGTCGATCGCGGCTCGCAGCGGCTGTTCGCGGTCTTCCGCCGCCCCCCGAGGCTGCTGGTCATGTCAACCGCGGACGGCGGCGTCCTTGCCAGCCTCGACACGTGCGGCGACGCCGACGATGTGTTCGCCAACGCGACCCGTCATAGCGTTTACGTGAGCTGCGGGGCGGGTATCGTCGACGTGATCCAGGAGCATGCCGGCTCGTATCGGCGGATCGGCGAGGCGGCGACCGCGTCGGGGGCGCGGACCTCGCTGTTTGTCCCCGAGATGAACCGGCTGTTCGTGGCGGTGCCGGCAACGGGAGGCGAGCCGGCCGCGATCTGGATGTTCCGCCCGGCGCCGTGACTGGCGGCGCGCGATTGATCGGGATGCTCAGAGGTTATGGAAGTCGTCATGACGGACTTGTTCCCGGCGACGACGATTGCGGGTGGCATCGGGCTCTCGCGCAACGCATTTCTCTCAACCGGACAACGGTGGCACATGGCTGGGCACCCGTCAGAACTTACACGACCCGTCGCACTCGTCGGCGAACAGGCTGCGGCCGCAGGCGCACGGGCCGCGATGACCCACGAGACCAGTCTCGGTTGGCGGGGCGGGTTGCTCGGGCAGCCGCTCCCGCCGCAGCTCCTCCATGCGGGCCCGGATTGCCGTAAAATCGTCAGCTGCTCGGGAATGCGCCATCAAACCCTCCGGATGCCGCCCTAGCACGGGTTCGCACCCTTCGCCAATGGGCTAAATTTCGAGGTCTCCGGCGGGTCGACCCTCGCCCTCCATTGCCCTCGCGCGAACCTGTCGCCGCCGGCCGATGGCGCGACGGCCCGCGATCCACTACGATCGCCCGCACCAGCGCTGCGAGGGAGGACACCCGATGGCCGCCGACACCAACCACGTGATCCTGACCGGGGAGAACCCGTTTATCCGGCTGAGCGAGACCGATGGCGGGCCGCAGACGACGAATGCGAGTTTCTGGCGCATCATTGCCTGCCCGGCGGGGCCGGGCCATGTGCTTTACCTGAAAAGCGAGCTGACCGAAGGCCGCTGGCGCATCTGGTCCGACAACATCGCGATGGCGCGCTGGCTGCAGACGACGGTGCAGGGCATGCTGAACCCGGAAACCGCCGACACGTCGATCCCGGTCACCGACGCCGAATTCGTCAAGTCGGGCGACCCGCATTACTTCTGGACCGAACGGATCGTGACCACCGAGGAGGAGGTGGCGCTGACCTGGTACGACATCGGCGAGCCACTGCTGATCCACACCCAGCCGGGCGAGGGCGGGCGCCGCTATGGCGTGTGCTCGCTGTTGATCCCGGCCTTGGGGACGCGGCTGACCGTCGACGGGGTGCAGGCGTCGGGCCGTCCGTGGCCGGTCGAGCGCGAGGGGCGGCCGTTCAGCACCTGCGCGCTCGCCTTCTCCGAAAGCTGGACCGAGCCGAGGTAGCGCCGGCGATGACCGTCGCCCGCGAGCTTGCCGAGCTCGTCACCAAAACCACCGCCGCGGAGCTGCCGGCGCAGGCGCTCGACCATGCCGCGATGCTGATCGCCAGCACGGTCGCGAGCGCCGCGTTCGGCTCCGGCATCGAGTCGGCGCGCATCGTGCGCACCCTGGCGCGGGAGCGTGGCGGCCGCCCCGACGCGACCGTGTGGTTTGACGGCGGCGCGAGGCTGCCGGTCGCCGACGCGGCGCAGGTCAACGCGGTCATGAGCGACGCCGCGGCCTGCGACGACAGCGATCTGCGCAACATCGTCCATTGCGGCACGCCGCTGACCGCGACGAGCCTCGCAATCGCCGAGCGCCGCGGTGTCGGCGGCGAGGAGGTGCTGGCGGCGATCGTGCTCGGCTACGAGGCGGCGGGGCGGATCGGCGAGGCGATCACCCCGGGCTTTCGCCGGCAGGGCTTTCACGGCTGCCTCGTCGCGATCTTCGCCGCCGCGGCCGCCGCCGCCCGGCTGCTGCGGCTCGACGCCGCGCAGGCGACGCAGGCGATCTCGTTGTCGGCGACCTCGATCGGCGGGCTCGCGGCGGCGGCCAACACCAGTGTCGCGCGCGAGTACCATGCCGGGCTCGCGACCATGCTCGGCGTCAACGCGGCGCTCGCGGCCGGGCACGGCTACCGCGCGGAGGAGCGCGTTTTCGAAACCCGCCACGGGTTTTTCGAGGCATATGGCGGGGTCGACCCGGCCTCCGCCGCGACCGTGGTCACGCGCGGGTTTGGCCAATCGTGGGACATCGTCACCGACATGGCGGTCAAGCTCGTCCCCGGCGGGCATCCCTCGCACGCATTCGCCGAGGCTGCCGGGAACGCGGCGCGCGACGCCGGCATCGCGGCGGACGAGATCGACACCATCACCGTGTCGCGGCCGGGGATGACCGCGCTGATCGGGCCGCTGCACCCTGGGGATCTGGTCGACATGGCGCACAGCCCGGCCTATTTCCTCGCCGCCGGTGCGGCCGATCACGCCTTTTCCTGGGTGCACGCGACCCCCGAAAAGATCGCCGACCCGGTTATCCACCGGCTGATCGACAAGGTTCGGGTCGGCCCGCCGCCGGCGGAGGACGCCGCGCGCTACCGGCAGGGGGCGACGGTGACGATCCGCGCCAGCGACGGCCGCAGTGGCATCAGCACGGTTTTTGTCCCGAAGGGCGCCGGGATGCTCGGCATCGCCTGGGCCGACATCGACGCCAAATACCGGGCGCTGGTGCCATATGCCGGGCTGCCGGGCGAGCGCGTCGAGGCGAGCCTCGCGTTTATCCGCGGCATGCGCGAGGCCCCGCGCGCCGCGGCGCTGTGCGAGCTGCTGCAACCGCCGCGGGGGAATTGACGCGCGCGGCCCGCCGCCGATTCCGGCGCCGCCAGCGTCCCGACGTGTCGATAAGCTGCGTCAGCCGACGAGCGTCATCGGGGGCGCCGGGAAGGCCGATCCTGAAGCCGTGAAAGGGAGCTTGCCCACCGCTGACGAGCGCCGGCGCGCCCGCGTCTTGGCTCGCGGGGAAAGCGCCCGCGCCGGGAACGATGAACTTCCGGCAGCTGGCTCAGTTCAGCCCGCCAACCTCCATGGCTTCGCCAAAACGGCGGGCCGCTTCGAAGGTGTCGCCGTATTTGCGGTGGCCGGCGGAGATGTGGGCGCAGGCGAGCAGCAGCCGGTCACGGTCGGCGCACTGGTTTTTCCCGTAATCCTGCAACAGGCATTGCGGGATTTCCTGGTTGTGCGGGTCGTTGCCAAACCGTGTCGCCATCAGCGCCAGCCGCTCCACCAGTGGCGAACGGTCCTCGCCGCTGTCGAGATAGGCCTTGGTCCACGCCACCGACTGCGCCGTGTCGAGCGCGCTTAGCGACTCCTCCACCCGGCCGACGATCTGCGCCCCGCTCATCCGCCCGGCAGCGCCGGGGGCCTGGATCGGCTCGGCTTTGCTCCAGCCCATATGTTTCTGGTTCCACGCCGCCTGGTTGACCATCGACCCGGCGACAAAGAGCAGCTTAAGCCGCTGCGGATGCTCGAAATTGTCGTAGAACCAGCCAAGCGTGTTACAATATTCGTAAGTGTGCTGCGGCATCGAGAACGCGTTCGGGCCGTCGGTCTCCAGCACCACCTGGGCCGCCGCCAGCTGGATCGCGTCGATGATCCGCCGCGGTGCCGTGCCGGCGAGCAGCAGGCGGCTGATCTTCTCGATGTAGGCCGGCTCGTGCTGCCGGATCAGCGCATCGACAAGTCCCTCGGTGTCGGATTCGGCGAGCGGGCCGGTGTTCGTGAGAAGCGTGCGTTCGCGCTCGGTCGTGCCGCCCTGCGGGACCGCATGGACCTCGGCGCCCTCGATAAACATCGTCACGACGTTGCACGCCATCTCGTAGACCGAATGCCAGCGCGGCCCGACCGCGATGTCGAGGGCGCCCGCATAGATCACGTCGTGCGCGTTGTCCCAACCGACCGCGTTGCCGATTTCGACGACCGAGCGGGCGCGGTACGCCTTGTGCCCGGTCGTATACGAGCGGTTGTAGAGCATGCGGTCCTGGACGTCGATCAGCCCGGCAAACACTAGCTGCGCCAGCACTTCCTTGCGGTGTTCGGGCTCTTCCATCAACCCGAGAAAAACCCGGTAGGCGTCGACGACCTCGCCGCGCTCGACGAGGGTCAGCCAATTGTTGAGGCGTTCGGCGAGCGGGCCGGCCTCGCGCAGCGGCTCTTGGTCGGGCCAATAGACGACCGGCGCCGGCGGCGTCGTGTTCGGCATCTTGTAGCCGCGCGTCGCGTAATGGCCCGGCGCCTTCAGGATCTTCTGATTCCAGATATCGAGCCCCGACGGGATGTACCAAATGGTCTGTGCCAACGGCAGCGCCGCTAGCGTTTCGGGCAGCATCGTCCGCAAATTGACCGCCGCGCGCGCCGATAGGAGGCAGTGGTCGTTGTTGACGAAATTGGGAAACCCGTCGTCGATGCGCTGATGATAGGGGACGTGGGTATAGGGCGCGTGAATGCGCACCGCCTCCGCCATGATTTCCGGCAACGGCCGCCCGCGCCGCACCAACTCGTAATAAACCCGGCTGCCGCCGACCTGGTCGCGGGCGAGAAGGCGCTCTTCGAGCTCGCGATACAGACCCGCCGCTTCCTGACGGCCGTTTGAATGCGTGGCGGCTGCGGTCGGCATGGTTCTCGCTCCTCGGTCGTACGCGGGTGGCGAGCCATACTAGAACGTCGCGCGCGCCGCCGGTCATGCCGGGTTGACAGCCCTTGCCGCTGCCGCCCGCATGGCTGCGAGTTGGAACAAGTCGAAGCAGGCGGCGGCGCAATGTCCACCGCTCCTGATTTTCGCGCTACGGCCCGGCGAGAAAAGTCATCGTCAGCGTGCCGAAACAATAGGCCCCCGGCTGATGCTGGGGGTTGTTGTTCGTCGGCGAGAAATAACCGTTCACACAGCTCTGAGTGTTGCCGATGCACGAGGCGCTCGGGGTGCCGCACATCGAAGGATAGCCCGTCGCGGCATAAACGCCGCTCGTCGCGACCGGGCCCTTGCAGGTGAAGGTAGGCTCGTCCGGGCACGAAACCTTTACCGGCAGATTGTAGGACGCCCCACCCGTCCCCTTGCAGTAGTCGTTGGCGGCGGTGAAGAGGTTGTCGGTGCAGTTCGCGGGTATCACGCTGACATCGTAAAAGACGCAGCCGGGGTACGTCTTGTCGCCGAATTTGCAGTCGAGCAGGAAATTCGGCTCGATGATCGTGTTGTGCGGGAGATGGGTCTGCGCTTGCCAGCAATTGAGGATGCCGGTGGAGTCGAGCGATCTCGCGGCGCAAAAGCGCGAGCCCGGATTGGCGTTCGAGTTGATGACGCTGGCCGCGCAGGTAGCGCCTTTGCCGACGACGGCGGTCGAATGGGTCGCCGTCTTGCCGCAGCCCTCGCCCCAGGTAATCCCCGAACCGGCTTGCGGCGCGAACCCGACATAGATCGTGGCGCCGGTGTCGTTGACGATGCTGACGTCGCTGGTCGGCGCGGCATCGAGGTCCGGTTCGCACGCCTTCTGAGCAATCGCGCGCAGGCGCGGGTCGGTGATCGGAAAGACCCTGCCGGTCCGTCGATTTTGGAATTGCGGTGTGCTCGGGCTGCGGTCGGGGCATACCACCGCCAGGTCGTCGTCGAGGTTCGGGCCGGCGCCGCTCAAATGAATGATCCGGGATTGCTGGGCGTCCTCGGCCGCAACCGGAAAACTGCCGGCCGTCAACCCGATCGCGAGCGCGATCAGCCAAAGGCCGCGCGCCACCGCGGTCGGTCCGCGAGCGAACGCCGCTGACGGTAAACTCGGCGCAACTTTCCCGAGCTGTCGCAGGGATCCGAACCGGCGCTCCCTAGCCATGACCTGATAGGTGTCGCGCGCCATCGCAATGTGATCCGAGGTTGAGACAGCGACAGTGTATGGCGCAAAAAGTTGCCGCAACGCTAAGGCGCCGGGTTCGCCCGCGACACGGGTGGTGATAGCCTGCGACGATGCTGAACTCGGACATCCTGCATCGGGAATTCAAGCCCGAGCCTTATTGGTGGGAGGCGTACCGGCCGGCCGCCGACGCGTCGGTCGAGGTGCCGCCGGAGGCGCGCGTCGCGATTGTCGGCGCCGGCTATGCCGGTTTGTCGACGGCGCTGGAATTGGCCAAACACGGCGTCGACGCCGTCGTGCTGGAGGCGAACGAGCTCGGCTTTGGCGCGAGCACGCGCAATGGCGGTGCCGTCAGCGGCGGCGTCAATGTCGGCAAGAGCTTCAGCGGCCGCGCCGCCGATCTCGGCCGCGCCCATGCCGACCGCATTCTGTCCGACGCGAGCGACGCGTTCGCGCTGGTCGACCGGCTGATCGGCGAAGAGCACATCGACTGCTTTTGGGAAACGCCCGGGCGTTTTGTCGGCGCCTGGGCCAAGCAGCATTTCGCGGCGCAGCAGCGCCGGCTCGATATGCTGAACGGCGCCGCGCGGTCGGGCGCCTTCATGGTGCCGCGCGAGCGCCAGCGCGAGGAGATCGCCAGCGGCTATTATCATGGCGGCATGGTCGTCGAGCGCTCGGGC
This sequence comes from Allostellaceae bacterium, assembly GCA_035570595.1. Taxonomy (GTDB): domain Bacteria; phylum Pseudomonadota; class Alphaproteobacteria; order ATCC43930; family CGMCC-115725; genus AP-15. The sequence goes on along the minus strand of DATMLF010000128.1, from coordinate 249 downwards.
AAGCTGCACCCGGCGCTCTACTACAAGGGTATGCTCGACGCCTGCCGGCGCCGGGGGGTGGCGGTCTGCGTCAAGGCGGCGGTCGGGCGGATCGCACCTGTGGGCGGCGGCTGGCGGGTCGAAACCGCCCGCGGCGCGGTCCTCGCCGGCGACGTCGTGATCGCTACCAACGGCTACACCGGCGAGCTGACCCCGGCTTTGAAGCGCCGCATCGTGCCGATCGCGAGCCACATCATCGCGACCGAGGAA